>CAZGOR010000046.1:0-15690 GCA_964527875.1 uncultured Bacteroides sp.
CAATCATGCCATTTTATTATGGTGGGCGTAATATGTATGTATATAGTGCTGTGGGAGGAGTGTGTGGTATAGCAGCTGACGGACCTGATGAAGGACAATTGCTCTGGAGCACTTCAGCCTGGCAGCATCCGGTGGTTGCTCCATCACCGGTTTGTATGCCTGATGGAAAGATTTTTCTTACTGCCGGCTATGGTGCCGGGAGCATGGTTTTGCAGCTTACCGGTTCGGGAGATGAGTTCAGTGTCGAGGTACGCCAGGAATATGCTCCGAAAGAGGGGCTGGCATGTGAACAACAGACGCCGGTTTATTATATGGAGCACCTGTTCGGAATTCTGCCTAAAGATGCTGCAGAATACAGAAATCAGTTCGTTTGTGTGGATCCAGTCGATTGTCAAAGCTTCGTCTGGACTAGCGGAAAGGAACACCGTTTTGGAATGGGACCTTATATCCTGGCTGATAACAAGTTTTTTCTTTTAAGTGATGACGCGACACTTACGATTATTAAACCAAGTACGAGCAGTTACATCCAGCTTGATCAGATCAAAGTGTTCGACGGACAGGATGCCTGGGCTCCGCTGGCTGTTGCAGATGGATATATGTTGTTGAGAGACTCGAAAAAAATGGTGTGTATTGATATAAGAAATTAAGAATTAATATTTCTCGCTGATGTACGCAGATTCAATCGCAGATTATCGCGGATATAGTTATTTAAAGATCGAATATCTATAGAATATTATACAATTTAAGTTAATCAGTATTAAGATCTGCGAGAATCAGCGTTTAGATTTGCGAAAATCAGCGGGAACTTTTTAAAGATTAAAATTAAGTAATATATGAAAAAACTGGGTATCACTATTTTACTGGTACTTCTGGCTGCCGTGATTATCGTAGTCGTCGTCGGTGATTTTAAATCCACCAGGCTGGATAACCGCCCGGAGAATAAGTATGAACTGGATATCGAAGATTATATAACTGTAGATCCGTCCTTAATTGACTATAAGGAAACAAGAAATTATACGATCCGGGCCGATTCGGTTGAAGGCATTGCATATTCAAAACAAAAGATATATGTTGTTGCCGACCGGTTTTTACAGGTTTTTGATCTTGAAGGCAATCAGTTATTGAAGGTTAACTTGCCCGGCATGCCCACCTGTGTGGGTATTACCAAAGATGAAAACATCATAGTTGGATTTAAGGATCATATAGGTTTGTTTTCCGGTAACGCTGAACAAATATGGTTATCGGATACGGTAAATTCCCGCTCCGTCATCACGGCTGTTGCCGAAAAAGACCGGTTGATATTTGTTGCTGATGCCGGTAACCGTGTTGTGCACAGGTATGATATGTCAGGTGAATATCTTGATAGTTTTGAAGGTAAAACCGGTCAGGAAGATTTGCATGGATTCATCGTTCCAAGTCCATATTTTGACCTTAAGATCAATGACGTAGGGGAATTATGGGTGGTGAATCCTGGCAAGCATGCCTTTGAAAATTATACGGATGATGGTGAATTGAGATCATTCTGGGAGAATAATTCTGTGAGAGTTGATGGTTTTAGCGGATGTTGCAATCCCGCACATTTTACTTTTTTACCTGATGGATCTTTCGTGACAAGTGAGAAAAAAATTGTACGCGTCAAGGTTCATAAACCTTCCGGTGAGTTTCTTTCGGTTGTGGCACCACCTGAGAAGTTCAAGGAAGAAGGGAAAGCACCGGATGTTGCCGCAGACGAAGAAGGTAATATTTATGCATTAGATTATGACAGAAAAATTATCCGGGTATTTACCCGCAAATAATTGATATATGAACAGAAACGAATTTATCAGGTTTTCAGGGAGGTCGGTCGTATTAGGATTAATTGTCGGCTTCACCGGGGGAATGATCTACAGACGGCGCATCACATTGAAAAATTCATGTGAGTTGAATATTTCTTGCAGTCGCTGCAGATCTGTTTCAACCTGTAACTTTTCTGAAGCTGTAAAATATAGAGAAAATGAAAAAGCAGAAGACTTATAACCGGCGGGATTTTATCCAGAGCGGTATGCGGTTATCGCTTGCACTTACCCTTGGAGGTGTCGGTGGATTGGCTCTGAGAGAATATACATCTGAAGAATGGGTGTGGCAGATTGATCCTTATTTATGTAACCAGTGTGGCCGGTGTGCGACAGAATGTGTAAGGAATCCTTCAGCAGTAAAATGTGTTCATGCATTTGACCTTTGCGGGTATTGTGACCTGTGTGGTGGATATTTTATTCCCGACGCGGTTAAGCTTGATACAGGGGCAGAAAATCAGTTATGCCCAAGCGGTGCCATTAAACGCAAATTTGTAGAGGATCCGTTTTTTGAATACACCATTGATGAAGACTTATGCATTGGTTGTGGCAAGTGTGTGAAAGGATGTGCATCATTCGGGAATAGTTCATTACAACTACAGATCATGCAAGATCTTTGCAAGAACTGCAACCAGTGTTCCATTGCCCGTGTCTGTCCTTCAAACGCCATTAAACGGGTTCCGGCAAGTAAACCTTATCTGGTAAGAGGAGATTTTACAAGAGAGTGATACCATTGAACAGGAAGAGGGTATGAAAAAGTGGATCAAAATATCAGTTTTGTTTGGGGTTCTGTTAATATCTCCTTATATAATCGGACAACAGCGTTTTCCTAAACCTGAGTTTGAAACAGATTATACCACTCCATCTCCCGTTACTCCCGAACCCAGATCAACATTACTTGAGTATTTTGATATCATTATTCTGATCGTGGTGCTTGCTCTTGCTTCCTGGTTTATTCTGAGATCACGTTCACGAAGAGGAGTGTTGTGGTTATCTGTATTTTCTCTTATTTATTTTGGTTTCTACCGGAAAGGATGCATTTGTCCGATCGGGGCTATACAGAATGTGGCACTCTCGTTCAGCGATCCGGATTATTTTCTGTCGTTGATCGTTCTGGCATTCTTTCTTATACCCCTGATTATCACACTTTTTTTTGGCAGAACCTTCTGCGCGGCTGCATGCCCTCTGGGAGCCATACAGGATCTGGTTATTATCAAACCATTATCCCTTCCTTCCTGGTTAAGAAAAACTCTTGGAATGATTCCTTATATATACCTTGGACTTACAGTTTTATATGCAGTTACCGGGACTGATTTCATCATTTGCAGATATGATCCTTTTGTCGGAATATTCAGGATGGATGCTCCTTTTCACATGGTTATCCTGGGAATCACTTTCCTGGTGGTGGGTATGTTTGTGGCCAGACCTTACTGCCGGTTTTTTTGTCCATACGGAGTTTTACTCAGTTGGATGTCAAGATTTTCAAAATGGCATCTGACCATTACCCCGGCTGAATGCATTCGATGTAAACTTTGCACAACCTCATGCCCGTTTGATGTCATTGAAGAACCTGCAGAAGAAAAGGTTAAGGTCGATAACCGGATTCAATTACGCCGGTTTATCCTGTATTTTTCATTGATACCTTTATGGATCCTGGTTGGAGGATATACTGTTTCAAGGTCTTCAGATATCCTGGCAAAAGCTAATCAGGATGTCTACCTGGCAGAGTTACTTCTTGCACACCCTGAGCTAAGAGATGATCCGGATAATGTTGATATACAGATTTTTCTTGCATCAGGAAAAACATTGGACAGCCAGGTTGAGGAAGCCAGGACCATACAGCATGATTTCCGGATCGGCAGCTGGATACTGGGAGGTTTTCTGGGACTGGTATTAGGAGTAAAACTGATGAGTCAGGTTATATTCAGATCAAGGGAGGATTACGAGCCACACAGGGGAGATTGTTTTAGCTGCGGACGATGTATGGATTATTGTCCGGTGAAGTGAAAAGGTTGTATTTAAGTGATAAATAGTTCTCGCAGATTAACGCAGATTCCTGCCTGCCAGCAGGCAGGTAACCGCTGATATTCGCAGATATATTATCCTGAAATTTTATATCAGCGAAAACCTGCGAATTGATTTGCGAATATCTGCGAGAAATATGAAAAAATATTAATCGCACTTTATTGAATCTGTTAGTGAATAAAATATGTAATGGGATATTATGCTGAAAACTGTCTGCCGACAGGCAGGTATCATGCCCTTTCAGGGCATAATAAAATATATCATATAACGAAATGGACCAAACCCAAAAAATAAATATTACCAGGAATGCTGCTATCATCTCAGGTATTTTTACCGCACTGGTTGCCCTGTTATTGTTATTGAACTACTTACAGATAAGCTCGAATGATCCGCTTGAGAGCGAGACAATGGAATTATTGATCGAAAGAATGCGGGATGAACCGAATAATGAAGAGCTGATACAGGAAATTCGTCATCTCGACCTGCTGGCACGAAAAGCCTTTTTTACAAGCCAGTGGCAGATCAATACAGGGAGATACCTGATGTTATTCGGAGCCATCTTATTTGTCGTGGCATTAAGGCTTTATTATTCCTTAACATCAAACATTGAAGAGCCGGAATCACAGAATGTAGATGATACAAGGGCAAGGCTTCTTTCACAGCGTTGGATTATTGGTGTGGGAGGCATTTTGTTCCTGGTAGCATTCCTGTCATCCTTTGCCGTCAGGAACCATCTCGGTGATTATATGGCTGAGGCAACAGATACGGGTGAGGTTATTCAGAGCCCTGAAGATGAAGGGATAGAGATTGTTGAAGTTACAGAAAGTTCTGCTGAAGACCAGGTTACAGCAGAGCCTGTTGACCGGGATCAACAGGTTACTGAATCTTCTGAAGTTGGAGACGAAGAGATCAGCCGTGAGACAGGACAGACCGGAAGGCAGCCAACGATAGCTGCCGTTCCGGCATTTCCTCCCCTGACTGAGATCAGGGAAAATCACAACAGTTTTCGCGGGCCACTTGGACATGGCATTTCATATAGCAGCAATATTCCGGTTGATTGGGATGGAGGTGAAGGAAGAAACATCCTCTGGAAAGTACAGATCTCGAAACCCGGCTATAACTCACCGGTGATCTGGGAAGACAGACTTTTTATCGCCGGCGCTGATAATCAGGGTGGCATGGTTTATTGTTTTGACCGGCATACCGGTAAGATATTATGGCAACAGGAGGTGAAAGATATACCGGGTTCTCCGGACGAAATACCAACTGTGACAGAAGATACGGGATTATCAGCACCTTCGGTGGCAACCAATGGGATCAATGTATACGCTATTTTCGCTAATGGAGATATCGCCGCTTTTACAAATGATGGAAAATATGTTTGGGGCAGAAATCTCGGGATGCCCGATAATCATTACGGTCATTCATCCTCTCTGCTTGTTTGGGAAAACCAGGTCTTAGTCCAGTATGATGCAAATGATGGAGGAAGAGTCCTTTCATTGAACAGTCAGACAGGTGAAACTATTTGGGATACAAAACGGAATGTTAATGTTTCCTGGGCATCACCAATCCTTGCAGAGATCGATGGTAAATTTCAAATGATTATGTCTGCTGATCCGCTCGTTGCCGGTTATGATATTGAAACAGGGAAAGAATTATGGGCTGTAAATTGTTTGTATGGGGAAGTGGGATCTTCTCCGGCATTTTCAGATGGCATTGTGTATGCCGCCAGTGAATATGCCAGGCTGGTGGCTATCAAACCAGGTCCCTCCCCTTCCATTATATGGGAAGATGATGAATATTTGCCTGAAGTTGCCAGTCCCGTTGTTTCGGAAGGATTGGTATTTGTTGCAACAACATATGGTGTACTGGTCTGTTATGATGCAAAAACAGGTGAAAAATACTGGGAACAGGAATTTAATAATAGTTTTTATCCTTCACCCGTTATCGCTGATGGTAAACTCTTTGCTACTGATGTAATGGGTATTACGCACATATTCAGAGTAAGCAAAACCGTTGAATTGATCAATGAGCCTGAATTGGATGAAACCATAACTACAACACCGGCATTTATGGATGGAATGATTTATATGAGGGGAGATCAAAACCTTTATTGTATTGCTCAAAATTAAGTTAGAATGCAAGTTAATATTCAGGATATTGACCGTATACTAGATGAGACAGGTAGAGATAAACGATTTGTTATTCCTGTACTCCAGGCTATTCAGAATAAGTATAATTATCTTCCGGAAGAGGCATTGAGACATGTTTGTGAAGTAACTGATATTACTCCTGACCGGATCATCGGTATTGCCAGTTTTTTTTCGCAGTTCCGGCTTGAACCGGTTGGTGATCATATCATAAAAGTATGTATTGGAACAGCGTGTCATGTGAAAGGGTCGGCCTTCGTTGATGATGCTTTTCGAAGGGAACTGAAGCTGGAAGGTAACCGGATGACAGATCCATCTGGAAAATATACTGTGGAGAGAGTCAGTTGCATGGGTTGCTGTACGCTGGCACCTGTTGTAAAAATCGACCAGACCACATATGGTCATGTTGCACCTGACCAGGTGAGAGACGTTTTGCTTGATTTTGAAGAACATAAAGAAGGTATAAGTAAAAAGAAACCAAAGAGAAAAGATCAACAAAAAATCCGGGGTGAGATCCGCATCGGATTGGGTTCATGCTGTGTGGCAAGTGGGAGTGATCTTATACGCCAGGCTTTAGAGGAGACTGTATCGGAAAATGGTCTGCAAGTCAGTATAAAAAGTGTAGGTTGTGTGGGCATGTGCCACCAGGTACCACTTGTCGAAATTGTTTCTGAAGGGAAAAAACCGGTGCTGTATGCAAAAGTCAAACCCGGCGATGTGAAAAAAATTGTTGAGAACCATTTTAGCCCTCCCGGTATTGTGAGAAAGTTTAGAAAAAGGCTGATTAACATGGTCGAAAATATGCAAACAGATATTCACTGGGAAGGTGTTGAGCGTTATGAACTGGATATCAGAGAGAAACCTGTTTCATCTTTCCTGGGAAAACAGATATCCATTGCAACGGAACACAGGGGTGTTATTAACCCTCTTGACATTGAAGAATACAGACAAAGAGGAGGATTTGAAGCTTTACAGAAGGTTCTGAAAACAATATCTCCCGGAGAGGTTATTCAAATGATCAAATCAAGTGGAATGCGTGGTAGGGGAGGTGCCTGTTTCCCTACGGGATTGAAATGGGAACGGGTTGCAAACCAGAAAAGTACACCAAAATACCTGATCTGTAATGGTGATGAAGGTGATCCCGGAGCTTTCATGGACCGTATGTTACTTGAATCTTATCCATACAGGATCATTGAAGGGATGTTGATTGCTGCATATGCAGTTGGTGCGACCACCGGTTATTTTTATATACGGGCCGAGTATCCCCTTGCCGTGGGAAGGATCAGGCGGGCACTGGATATCTGCAGAGAAGAAAATCTTCTTGGGGAAAACATCATGCAGTCAGGATTTTCTTTTGACATTCAGTTAGTTGAAGGAGCAGGAGCTTTTGTGTGTGGTGAAGAGACCGCACTCATTGCATCTATGGAGGGAGAACGCGGTTTTCCCAGGTTAAGGCCTCCATATCCGGCTGAGAAAGGATTATGGGGTCAGCCTACGCTTGTTAATAATACTGAAACATTTGCCCAGATAGCTTATATCATCAGGAATGGACCGGAGAGTTTTAATCAAATTGGAACTGAAGAATGTAAGGGAACAAAAGTGTTCGCACTGGCAGGAAAAATAGCCCGTGGAGGACTGATAGAAGTACCGATGGGTATTACCATCCGTGAGGTTGTTGAGGAAATAGGCGGAGGGATTGCCAATGGCCGGAAATTTAAAGCCGTTCAAGTCGGCGGTCCATCAGGAGGATGTATTCCTTCATGGCTCGCTGATACACCAATTGACCTTTTTACCCTTACAAAAGCAGGTGCGATGGTGGGGTCAGGAGGCATGGTAGTCCTTGATGAGACAGACTGTATGGTAGATATCGCACGTTATTTCCTGGCATTTACCCAGAAAGAATCATGCGGGAGATGCACTTTTTGCAGGATCGGGACACGACGGATGCTCGATATTCTTGACAGGCTCTGTTCCGGGAAAGGTAAAGAGGGAGATATTGAAGAACTTGAACAACTTGGGGAATGGGTAAAAAAAGGGAGTCTTTGCGGCCTTGGAAAAACAGCTCCCAATCCTGTACTGACTACCATCCGGTAT
Source organism: uncultured Bacteroides sp. (assembly GCA_964527875.1). Classification (GTDB taxonomy): domain Bacteria; phylum Bacteroidota; class Bacteroidia; order Bacteroidales; family SM23-62; genus LJUQ01. The sequence continues at coordinate 8,102 of CAZGOR010000046.1, forward strand.
TTCCGTGATGAATATGAAGCCCATATAAAGGGAAAATGTCCTGCAGGCAGATGTACCGGCCTGATCACCTATTCTATTAATGATAAATGTATTGGCTGTACACTGTGTGCACAGAAATGTCCATCGGGTGCCATTGAATTCAAACCACTTGAAAAACACTCGATCGATTCTGAAAAATGCATCAGATGTGACACCTGCCGGCAGGTTTGCCCGTCAGATGCAGTAACTGTTCAGTAGTGATGATCCGACTCAGAATAAATAATAAGGAAGTCAGTGTTCCGGAAGGTACTACTATTTTGGCTGCTGCTAGCCAGGCTGGATTTGAAATACCTTCTATGTGCTTTAATGAAGAATCAGGAGCATTTGCTGCATGTATGGTTTGTACAGTGAAGGAAACCATTTCAGGGGAATTCCTGCCTTCCTGTGAGGTTAAGGTTGAAGAGGGAATGAATATTATTACTGACGACCAGGAAGTCAGGGAAGCACGACGTATGGCACTTGAATTACTTCTCAGTGACCATGTAGGCGACTGTCAGGCTCCCTGCCAGGTTTCCTGTCCTGCCCATATGAATATTCCATTGATGAACAGGTTACTGATGCAGGGTAAAACTGATGAGGCCCTCCATGTGGTTCTGCAAGATATTCCTCTGCCTGCTGTGCTGGGAAGGATCTGTCCTGCTCCATGTGAAAGTGCATGCAGAAGAAAATCGGTGGATGATCCGGTATCAATATGCCTGCTGAAAAGATTTACCGGTGATCATGGTGAATATCCTGATAACAATCAGGAACTGCAAATGATCCCGGATAAAAAGATTGCCATCATTGGTGCAGGTCCTGCCGGTTTGACGGCAGCATATTATCTTTCCCGGTCGGATTACTACTGTGAGATCTTTGATAAGAATGAGAAACCAGGTGGCATGCTTCGCTACGGAGTGCCTGAAAAAAACCTGCCACACGAAGTGCTCGATCGCGAAATTGAAACAATCAGTAATAGAGGAATTGTTGTGAAACCGGGTGTGCTGGTTGATGGAAAAATGTTTGGAGAGATCATCACAGCTTATGATGCCGTTGTGATAGCTACAGGGGATATCGACGATAATATCGCATCATGGAAAATTGAATCCGGACCTGCAGGGATCAAAGTTGATAAAAACACGTACCAGACATCTGTCTCCAATGTGTTTGCCATTGGGAATGTGCTTCGATCTTTAAAAATGGCTGTCCGCTCTGTCGGACATGGTAAAGAAGTAGCGGTTAGTGTACGGCAGTTCCTTTCGGGTGAAACGGTGCGCGGACCGGAAAGGATGTTTAATTCCCGCTTTGGCCGTTTATTAGATGAAGAAATAGCTGAATATCTGAAAGAATCATATACAGGGAAACGGATTGATCCGAACAACGGCTTATCAGAAGGCTTTACAATGCAGGAGACTATGAAGGAAGCAGGCAGATGCCTTCATTGTGATTGCAGGGATATTGAAATATGCAAATTAAGAATCTATGCCCAACAATATGGGGCAAATCAACGCAGGTTTTTTTCTGAGAACCGCAAAACCGTGACAAAGAAATTTGTTCATGAATCGGTCATTTATGAACCGGAGAAATGTATTAAATGCGGGATTTGTGTCAGACTGACTGCTAAGTACAAAGAAAAATTCGGATTTACTTTTATTGGCAGAGGATTTGATGTAAAGGTTGGGATCCCCTTTAATGAGGATTTGAAAAATGCCCTGGAAGAAACGGCTGTAAAAATCGCACAGGCCTGCCCAACCGGGGCATTGGCAAAAAAAGAATAAAGAACTCTTAAAAAAAATAATATTATGAAATTTCGTTCGAATGATATGTTCATTTTACTTTTTTTCATGGTAATGATTCCGGTTCAAGTATTATCTCAGGATCATAAATGCTGGAACATTTTTCGCGGAGATCAGGCACTTAAAGGAGTATCCATATTTAAGTTACCTGAAAAACCCGTTGTTTTGTGGACCTTTCAGACAGATGATCAAATCATGTCTTCTCCTGTTTCCTGTGATGATAAAATAGTATTTGGTTCAGGGGATGGTTTTGTGTATTGCCTGGATATTTCCGGTAAACTTGCATGGAAATTCAATACCGGTAATAATATCGAAGCATCGGCACTCATTCTGGAAGGCTCCGTATATATTGGTAACCTGGATGGTTCACTGTACTCACTGGATCTGCATACGGGTTATCAAAACTGGGTATATTATACAGATAATCAGATTATAGGATCACCCAATTACTGGAAGATAGGTGAACATACCAGTATCCTGGTGGGAAGTTATGATTATTTTCTGCATTGCGTAGATGCTTCAACAGGTAAGATGAAATGGAAGTACGAATCCAATAATTTCATAAACGGTGCAGCTGCATGTCAGAACGGTGTAGCTGTTTTTGGCGGGTGTGATGGGTTTCTTCATATGGTTGATATAAAAACCGGTTCACTCAGAGATAAACTCGAAGTGGCAACCTATGTGGCAGGATCAGCAGCATTGTCAGGTAATTATGCTTATGTCGGTGATTACGATGGTCAGTTTACCTGTATAGATATGAAGGATCAACAAATAACATGGCAGTGGTGGGATGAAAATACTTACCTGCCTTTCATCGCATCTCCATCGGTTATAGAAGACCGGGTTATCATTGGTAATCATAATAAATATATCTATTGTTTTGATAAATCATCCGGTGAGCTGATATGGAAGTTTAACACAGGTTCAAGATTGGAAGCGTCACCTGTTGTTGCTGAACAGAAAGTACTTGTCGCGAATATGCGCGGAGACCTGTTTATATTGGATCTGCAGAATGGGAAAGAATTATGGAGCTATGAATCAGGCAATCCGGTTTACGGAACACCTGCAGTTATAAAAAACAGGTTTATCGTGGCAGGCACCGATGGGTATATTTATTGTTTCGGGGAGAGGAGGTAAGTCATGAACATCATACACATCATACCCGGTTCGGGAGGAAGCTTTTATTGCGGCAATTGCCTGCGTGACAGTAAATATGTCCAGGCTATCCGTGAACTGGGACACAAGATTATCAAAATGCCGATGTACCTGCCCCTGTTTGACAATGAAGGTGATATCAGTGATACCCCGGTTTTTTACGGTGCTGTGAGCATTTATCTTAAACAATTATACCCTGTATTCAAAAAAGCACCGGCATGGTTCGACAGACTTCTCAATTCCAAACCAATGCTGAAACTTGCTGCAAGCATGGCCGGATCTACAAATGCCAGAGGATTGGAAGATATGACCATTTCTATGCTTCTGGGAGAGGAGGGTAAACAGAAAGAAGAACTTGACCGGCTGGTTCAATGGATGGCAACAAATTGTGAACCGGAAATCATTCACCTGTCAAATGCCCTGCTTCTCGGACTTGCTCATAAGCTGAAGGAAGAATTAAAGGTGCCGGTTGTTTGTTCGTTACAGGATGAACATGTTTGGGTAGATGTGATGAAACCAGGAGCCAGAGATAAAGTCTGGAAACTGATGCAGGATAAAGTCAGGTGTGTGGATGGATTTGTAGCTGTAAGTGATTATTATGCGTCGGTCATGAAAGAGAAAATGAAAATCCCTTCAGAAAAATTGATCAATCTTCACCTGGGAGTGGATACCTCAGATTATCAATCAGTTGACATCAACCTGAAAAAAAGAAATATCGGATTTTTATCCAGGATGAGTTATGAAAATGGAGTAGATATACTTGTTGATGCATTTATCAGCTTAAAGAAATTGAATGGATTTGATGATGTGAAACTGATCCTGACAGGCGGTTCAACCGGAGATGATTCAAAATTATTAAGAAATATGAAGAAAAAACTCAGGAAGGAAAACTTTTATGAGCATGTTGAGTTTTATGATGATTTTGAAGATGAAGGGAGAAAAGCATTCTTTGATAACATTTCTGTGATGTCAGTCCCGGTACGTGAGGGTGAAGCATTTGGTTTGTACCTGGTTGAAGCGATGGCTTCAGGAATACCGGTTGTTCAGCCGGCTCTTGGAGCTTTTCCCGAAATCATTGAAATATCCGGCGGTGGATTTACATATGAACCCAATACACCTGAAAAATTGGCCGAAGCCCTTGCAAAAATTCTTGAGAATAAGGAATTGCTCGTCACAAAAAGCAGGAATGGTTACCAGGGTGTGCTGAATCATTTTAATATCCGGAACCAGGCGAAAAAATTGATGGAGTTTTATGAGAGAGTTATCAATTCTAGAGTATAATGAATATGTACAATCCCTTTCATTCTGAAGGAATTTTTTGTTTTATAATTAGTTCTCGCAGATTTTAAATTCTCAGTTTGCTGTTTCTGCGCAAATCAGCGATTGCCTGCCTGTCAGACAGGAATCTGCGTTAATCCCTGCCTGCGTGCCGAAGCACTTCGGCAGGCAGGTGCGAGAACTATATTTTTGTATTGTCATGAATACAATTAGGCGGGAAAGAAAAATAATAAATTTTGATTATGCTTCTCAAACTTGAAAATATATCAAAAGGTTACGGTATACCGCAATCCAAAACCTATCAATTGGTACTGGATAATCTTTCACTGGAAATGGAAGAAGGTGAAAGTGTTGCCATTATGGGCCCTTCGGGATCGGGCAAGACCACCCTGTTAAACCTGGTTGGCTCACTCGACGGACCTGATAAAGGAAATGTCATTTTTAAGGACAGGGATATTACCGGTTTATCGAAGAATGAAATCGTAAAATTCCGTAATAAAGAAATTGGATTTATCTTCCAGTTACACCATCTGCTGCCTCAATGCACCCTGATTGAAAATGTTTTACTGCCTACCCTGCCTGATAAAGATGATAAAGATGCAGAGGTAAGGGCTGAAAAGCTGATTAAAAGAGTGGGACTATGGGAACACAGGGATAAGAAGCCCCGGCTTCTCTCAGGAGGAGAGTGCCAGCGTGCAGCCGTCGTCAGGGCGATGATCAATAATCCCGGACTACTGCTGGCCGATGAACCTACCGGGGCACTGGACCATGAGAATGCAGCTCGTTTAATTGAACTGTTAATGGAAATAAACAGAACAGATAAAGTAACCCTGCTTATGGTAACCCATGCAGGCGAACTGGCTAAGAAAATGGATAAGGTTTACAGACTGAAAAATGGGAAACTTGAACCGATCAATGATTTATGACAACCTTCAGATTTATTGTAAAGAGCTTTCTTCATTATTTACGGTATAATCTTACCGTTACCGTTGGTGTTGCTGTTAGTACGGCAGTACTCACAGGAGCGCTGATCATTGGGGATTCCGTTCAGCATAGCCTCGAGAAAACAGCTTATAACAGGCTGGGAAAAACCTCCCTGGCAGTAAGCGCTGGTGAACGGTATTTTACTGCCGGACTTTCAGATGCTTTGCAACGCGATCTGAATATGAACTGCATTCCCATATTACAAACAGGCGGCATTGCAGTAACTGAAGGAGGAGCAAAAAGAATTAATACGATCCGGATCACTGGTGTAGATGAAAGGTTTAATGATATTTTGAGTGTTGATTTTGATTACGGGAAATTATCAGAAAATACGGTTTTTATCAGTAAAAACCTGGCAGATGCTCTTGATCTGAAGAAAAATGATCGGTTTTTACTCAGGATCAGGAAAACAAGCCTGATACCTTTGAATACACCTTTTGTCTCAGATGAAGAAACAGTTGTCTCCATCAGAGTTGAAATTGGAAATATTGTTGATGCTGGTGAACTTGGACATTTTAACCTGCGGAATTCTCAAACAGCTCCCTTTAACGTTTTTATTCAACTGGATTATCTGAACCAGTTGATGGAGATAAAAGATAAATCAAATACGATCCTTATTACCTCAGCCGGTGATATAAAAGAAGAAAATATCCTTGCATCCATTCAAAAAATCTGGGAGCCTGAGGATGCCAGTCTGAAAATCCGACATATTCCCGGAACTGAAGAACTGGAATTATTTTCTGAAAGGGTATTTATTGAACCGGCCGTTTGTGATGTATTTTTAAAAGACGCTTCAGAAAAGAGATTTATCCTTACCTATTTTGTCAATGCAATAAGAAATAACGATCGTGAGACTCCTTATTCATTTATGTCCACACTTGATAAGAATGAATTAAAAAAGGATGAAATTGTTGTAAATAATTGGCTGTCGAGAGATATCAACATTCAGCCTGGAGATACCATTGAACTGGATTATTTTATTGTCGGCCCCCTGAGAAAACTCATTGAAGAATCTGCCCGTTTCAGGGTGAAAGAAATCGTCTCAATGAAAGGCCGGTATCGTGACAACAGTTTGATGCCGTTTATTCCGGGAATGTCAGATGCCGGTAATTGCAGTGACTGGGATGCGGGGATACCGATTGATCTGTCAAAAATAAGGGATAAGGATGAAGCATACTGGAATCGATGGAAAGGAACTCCAAAAGCATTTATCAACGTTGATACTGCGGTGAACCTCTGGCAAAACAGGTTCGGGACTTATACAGCAATCAGATTCAAAGCTGATGAAACGGATGAAAAGAATATCACAGAGATTTTCAGGAATAATCTTGATCCTGTAAGCCTTGGATTTACTGTCAGAAATGTCAAAGAAGAAGGTCTCAATGCAGCACGGAGCGGAGTTGATTTCGGTCAGTTGTTTATTGGATTGAGCTTTTTCGTTTTGGTCTCTGCCGTTCTTTTAACAGGACTGCTTTTCCTGCTGAATCTGTCTGTGCGGTCCATGCAGGCCGGAACACTCTCAGCATTGGGATTCAGTGACCGGCTCATCAAAAGAATCTTTTTGCTGGAAGGAATTTTTATTGCCCTGTTTGGTGCTCTGCTCGGAATTTTACTGGCAATACTTTATAATAAGATCATATTTATATTATTGGGTAAACTCTGGTTTGAAATTGTCAGAACAAGTGTCCTTGAAATAAATATAAATCCTTTAACCCTGACTACAGGTTTTTTTATCAGCATCCTTATTGCATTTTTAACCATCATGATATCTCTCAGAAGAAGTCTTGCTGGAGAGATCATTGAGATTCAAAAAGGGATCATTAAACGGGACAGATTGTGGGTTGAGAAGTTAAAAACAATCCTGGCATCAATAACCGGAGCGGCTTGCCTGGTGATCATCTTCGTTCAGTTTATAACGGGTGAATCCAGCACATTCCTGTTTTTCATGGCTGGAGGACTTTTACTGCTCTCATTGCTGCTTATTATTGACAGATTGTTGAGTTACCTGCAACGTGGTGTTTTTTCCTTTTCAAATGCCAGCCATTTAAGCTTCAGGAATATGATCAGAAACAGGAGGAGAAGCTATGCAATCGTTATTCTGTTTGCTTTGGGAACATTTATTGTGGTGGCTACCGGATCGAACCGTAAAGATGTAACATCCGGAGCCAATGACAGATCGAGCGGTACCGGTGGATTCAATTTTTTCGCTGAATCTGCTGTTCCGGTTCTTCATGATCTGAATGACCGGAGTGTAAAAAGTGAATATGGTCTGGAAGAGGAATATTTATTCATACAATTCAGGAGGAATGAAGGCGATGATGCCAGCTGCCTGAACCTGAACAGAATTTCAAATCCGGCCAT
>CAZGOR010000047.1:0-15658 GCA_964527875.1 uncultured Bacteroides sp.
AGGGTCTGCGAGAAGCCTTTAAAGACTTTTTAGACAGCCTCTTAAAATATAAGTGACGAAGTTTTTAAATATTCTTTGTTTTGTTATTCGTAAAATAGAACTAAACGTGTTATTTTTGTTGTAGTCAATAATCAGTTAACCTAAAAATCTGAAGAAATGAAAAACGTCCTGAATTATCTCAAATCCGTATTGTTATTTTTCATCATTGTTTTGTTTTCCTGTGCCGGTGAGCATCCCGGGAAACAGGCGGCTGAAGAACTGGGCTGGGAGATCGGATTCCAGGCCTATACGTTTAAGGAGTTCACTTTTGCTGAAGCATTGGAAAAGGGAGACACCCTGGGATTGAAATCAGTGGAGTCTTATCCTGGCCAGCAGATTGGCGGAGGCATTGAAGGCACCACACATTTTTCGATGAACCAGGAGACCAGAGATCAGTTAAAAGAACTTCTCAATGAGAAAGGTATCCAAATGAATGCCTATGGTGTTACCGGGGCACGGGATACTGCAGGCTGGAAGCAACTTTTTGAATTTGCAAAAGATATGGGCATCGGAGTGATCACTTCTGAACCAGCACTTGATCAGATGGGGCTGGTTGAGCAGTTAAGTGATGAATATGGTATCAAGGTTGCCATTCATAACCATCCTGCACCATCACATTACTGGCATCCCGACTCGGTTTTGATGGCCATTGAAGGCAGAAGCGAAAATCTTGGAGCATGTGCCGATATCGGACATTGGATCCGTTCCGGACTCGATCCGGTTGAATGCCTGCAGAAACTTGAAGGAAGGATCATCATTTTGCATTTTAAAGATCTGAACGAGGAGTCAGCAGAAGCACACGATGTCCCATGGGGAACGGGTGTTGCCGACCTTCCGGCTATATTGTCAGAACTGAAAAGACAGGGGTTCAGTGGATTGTTTGATATCGAATATGAGCATAACTGGCTGAATAATGTGCCGGATATTCAAGAAAGCATAGACAACTTCTATGATGTTGTAGCGGAGTTGTAATAATGATATACTCACCGGGTGACTGCCAGTCACCCGGTGAGTAATCTATTCCCGGTCACCCGGTGAGTAATATTTATCTTAATCATAATTGAATTCAAGCAAATATGTGTCTGGGTCAGGTAAATGCTGTACAATCTTGAATTTCAAAGGATACTTCTGTATTGCAGGTACCAGGTATCTTCCTGTTGAAGCATATCCGAGTTGTTCCAGAACCACATACTTTACATTTTTCTCTTTCAGATCATCAATAAGCTCTTCCGCATCAGTCGTATATCTGTAATAAGTCATCGGACGGTGGGCATACGCGTAAAACAAGGCTGGCTTTCTGCAGCAGAATACTACATCGGGGGGTGTGTTATAACGGGCCCATTTGGCAATCTCAAAATAATTACGGTAGGTATTGGTATATATACCTTCTGCAAATGCATGCAAATTTTTAACTTCAGGCGTAAACAGGGGAATACCCAGAAGAAAAAGCCATGGCAGCATGATATTTAAAGTAAACGGTTTGCTGACACCGTACTTTTCAAGAATAAACCTGATTGCTGATAATAGACCAAAGGCTGCCAGTAATAACAGGAAAGGAATGACCGGAATGATATACCTGGGACCAAACCATACATTGGGCCATAGTAAGACGATCCCGAAAGTACCAATCAGGTACCAGAGGATCAGGATCTTTTGTTTGGGGAGTTTATATATGCCGTAAGCGATAAAAAGCAACATGACAATCCCGGTAATCCATTGGCCGATCGTGATATCGGCATTATAATCCACATTGATAAACGGAAATGTTCCGTGAGGTATTTCCTTCGTAACATAACGCATAAGGTTCTTCCCGATGCGTGTGAACCAATCGGCCAGTTCCATTTGTCCTAATTCAGGCCGGTAGGGATTAACCATGAGAAGTTGTCCCATGTAAGAACTTCCCCCGGTAAGTTTCGCCCTGATAAACCAGGGTAAGACAAGCAGTATAAAACCTGATATTGTTGCAATCAGGTATTTCCAGTTTTTCTTTATTAAAAGGTAAAGAGTGATACCACCCAGTAAAGCGATCCCGATACTTCTGATATAATATGCAAAGCTCAGGGTGACCAGGAACAGGTAGAAATATTTATTTTTTAAAGGATGAAGTGAAAAATCGAGATTAATAAACAGCAGGATGTTGAGGGATGATATGAGCATGAAAGGAATCTCGCTCATCATGATGGTTGAATGCTTTAACATGATGGAATTGAGCATGATGAGGATACACAGGACAAATGAAAGGTGTATGTTTTGGGTCAGCTTTCTGAAAATAAAAAATAAGGTAATCAGTGTCAGGAAGAACAGTACACCGTTGGCAGTTTTTATGGTTGTGATTTCATCTGAGAAGACCTTCATCACAACGGCAATCATTGCCGGGTAGCCGGGAGGGAAATGATTATGTGGTGGGGCATTATACATGTGGATGCTTTTAAATCCATGCCCTTCTGCCAGTGCTTCCCCCAGGATGTAATAGTTGGCATTGTCACCCCCCAGATCAATTTTTTCATCGAATATATATTGATAGGTCTTTACAAAGCTGAAGAAAAGTATCAGAAGATAAAGTCCGGTGAATATTCTGGCAACCAGCTGCCTTTGCTTTTCCTTTGTTTCTTCCAGTGATGCCTTTCTGGCTGTTTTGCCCGGTTTTATAGGATGCTGGCCTTTCTTCTGCTTCTGATAGTATTTCCCTTTATGTGCCATATTTTTCCACAGATGATATCTGAAGAACTTTTTTAAAGATATGTGGAATGGTTAAATTAAGCATAAATTTCAGATCATCATAATATTTCGCACTAAACAGATTATCTGAACCACCTCCTTCCATTTCCAAATCTTGGATTCACGATATTACTGTAGATTGAACCGAAGGTGTAGGTAATTCCTATTACACCATCCAATTCATAACTGGTTTCCATTTCCTGCAGCTGCAGGAGGATATCTGCTTCCGATAATTCCCCTTTAGCAAGTGCCAGCTGGTCGTTAATCCTGGCCACACCACCGAAGATCCTTAGAGATAATCCTTTCAGCAGGCGTATCTGAATAAAGCCGTTGAGCTCAATTCTGTTTTTTGATAAATCGTTAAAATAATTGGATTCCTCAAGTGATACATTGATAGAACCCCACTTTTCCTGTACCTGATATGCAATCTGTAGCTTCTGTTGTAACAGGTTTTCCCTTATCTGGTTATAGATCGTAGTATCGTAATAATGCGAATAGGAATTTCCTAATCCATAAAGAATCCTTAATTGCCGGTGCGTGGATTCGGAATACGGGAAGACATTATATTCAATTGACGGAAATGCATTGATCCTGAAATTTATGTTGTTATATGTTGAAGAGAGTAAATCCAATCTCAAACCGGCAGACCAGTGCTCCCCCATACTTTTCACAATAAGGTTATCAAATTCCTGATAGCTTCTAATTTTCGTGTACAGCGTATCTTCATAGTTATATTTGGTCCTGGTGTATCTGTGATCGAAATCCATTTCTACTTTCCAGTCATGGGTAATCTTGACTGCTGACAAAGAGTTTCTGAGAGAGAGTTCTTTGTAAGATTCTTCCCCTTCGAAATTTGGTTCAGCTTCAATCTCAAAAACCCAGTTATTCCATCTGTCGATTACTTCCTGTTCTTCTACATCTTCTGTTGCATTGATGAGGACACCGTCATATAACGGAGTCCTGGCCACATAGCGCATCAGTCCCAGTTTAAGCATTTGTGTGCGATGTTCCCGTGTATAATCACGCGTATCATCGGGGTGGGATGAGTAGGTGAGCGTATCATTCATTCCCTGGTAATCCTTTTGCCCTATGAAGGCATAAGTATATCTCCGGCCACCACTGCCAGTAAATTCACTGGTTTCAAGAATATATACCTCTGCTTCTCTCACGTCTCTTACATAATTTACATATGGAATTTCCTCCCGGATATAATTCATATCACACCGTTCACAATCGATAAAGATATTGACAGCATCCTCGCGTGTTGTGAGTGTATCTTCCGGTTCTTCCTGTGCAAAAAGTGCACCGGGCATAAGCATGACAAGCAGGAATAAACCTGATTTGCAGAATTGTTGAATATTCATGGTAATATCTTTACTTCAATTCGTTTTACAAAATGGGCAAAGATAAAATTTTTTCCATTGTGGTTTTTAATCAGGGAAAAACATTTTTTTTTTTTATTATGCGCATCCCCGTCCCGATGCGGTTTATCTCTCCTTTTGGCAGTTCATTTTCGGAATTTTGGTTGTGATTTTAACTTTTATTTAACTCAGCGGATGACTGCAAGACATCCGCTGAGTATTTTTAAGAGAATTAATGGGGGGAGATATATGGAGTATATTCATCAGGTAAAAGATCCATTACGGCGGAGGGTTACTATCCTTCTGCATTTATCTGAACAATAGTTACCAAGCCCTTTCCTTCTGTTATGTTTGTATTCCTTTTTCCGGATTGAAAACTGCGTTCCACACCAATCGCATTTAATCTCTTTCTCTGTGGTTCCCTGTGACCTTTTATGCCTTACGTATTTCGTCTTTAATACGTTGAATATGTCCGCGCCCCAGTCCTTTAACTTCACAACCAAGCTGAAAATAACGCCGGATTTTATCATCTGTCAGGATTCCAAAGCAATCGATGATAGCAGCAGGCTGGCCAATTTTATTTACGACATCATCAGGGTCTAAATCCAGATATGCTTCATGGGGTACAGCAAAGATGACTGCTTCTGTATCAAGCAGTGCTTTATTCAAATCCTGTTCAATACGAATTTCCTTTAGTTTTTCCTGATTGCGAAAGAATCGTGCTTTGCTTTGTCCTGTAGCGGGATAAGTATCTTGCTGTTCAAATTCCCACCAATGCTCAACGTAAGGATCATGTACTCTGATCTCAGCACCCATTTCGGCAAGTTTTCGAACTATGATTTCCGAGCCACTGTAACGGGTATCCCCAACATCTTCGCGATAGGCTGCACCGAGCACCAGAACATCTGCAGCGGCGATCGGCTGTCCCATATTACGCAGCGCATCACGGGTAAGCTGTCCAACATGTAAACCACGTGTATCATTTATATCGATTGCCATGGGTGTAATCTTAAAAATATCATCCTCAAAGCCAAGGATATGCTTATATGCCCAGATGCCCAGGCCTCCGTCCTTCGGAAGGCAATATCCGCCGATCCCCGGGCCAGGGAAAATCATATTACTGTGTGTTGGCCGCACTTTGACAGCTTTTATTACTTTGATCAGATCTACTCCATTGCGCTCCGCGAATAAGCTCCATTCATTCAGGAAAGCAAGGATGGTAGCCCGGTAACTGTTTTCAACAATTTTAGCTGTCTCTGACTCAATGGGCCGGTCCATGACCGTTAAGGGATATTTATCTGTGTTCAGTACTTCATTTAAGAACTTCACAACCCGTTCTTTAGCTGTTTCATTGATCCCGCTGCAAACCCGCCAGAAATCACGGATACTGGCAACATAATTACGCCCCGGCATAACTCTCTCATAACTATGGGCCAGCAATGGATCTGATTCAATCCCCCGTTTTTCAAATATTTTTTTCATTATCGGATAAGCAACCTGTTCGGTGGTTCCGGGTGCTACAGTTGTTTCGATCAGAACGAGCGCACCGGGTGGAATATGTTCGGCGATGATACCAAGGGAAGCCTCCAGGGCAGCCATATCTGTTCGGCCGGTGCGAACATTTCCCAGATCCTCTTTCAGATAATCACATTGCACATCAACTACAACCACATCAGCCAGCTTTAACACGTCATAAGTAAATGTTGCCAGTAAGGTTTTTTTCTTGTTGACGCAACGTGCAATCATGGGCTCCACTTCAGGATCTTCAGCTTTTACAGGAGAAACACCACGGTTGAGCATGGGAATTTTCCAGAAACTGCGCACACTCGGACGCTGCATTCCAACAACAAATTTTGTGGGTTGACCTTTTTCGTCAACGGTATCGGCTACAATAGCAGCCATGACCGCGCCAACAAACCCGACACCCATAACAACAACAATTTCCCGGTTTATGGTCCTTTCCTGGTCAATGCGCTTTTTAAGGCTTTCAAATTCAGTCTTATATTCCTCGGGTTTTGGTAACGGAAATTTTTCCCCGCCGGGACTAATTGAAAAATTTTCACTCATGGTAATTACATATTTATTAATTGATAAATAGATTAGGAATTTGTTGCGCTGCACCGCGGTGCAGCGCAACAAAAAACTATGCATTCAATCACTTGGTTCTGTCAATCGCAAAAAGCGTTATTAAATAATATAGAAAAAATTAAGATTAATGATAATGAACGTCTAAATATAGCAATAGTTTAATTCATATAATATTACAATTTGGTTTTGTGGTGTTGGGGTTATTGTATAATTCACCCCCTGGCCTCCTCTATTTTGAATTTACTCTTTATACATAATACTTAAGTCAAATTGTATTTAGTATTTATTAGATGTCACTATTAAAAACCAGGCTATGAATGCTATATCAACGGTTGTTGTGTGCCGGCCAGCCGGGACATTCAATTCGCCGATGTTTATGGCAGGATCTACTTATCCCGAGAACTCGGGAGCTTTAAGTAGAGAGGGTGAATCGATAAGTGATTAGTCCGCGATATATTGCTTTATAATCATTTAATCAGTCCCAGCTTTTTAGCCCGTGTTTCCCAGTTTTTGCGGGCCAGCACCTGCATATCCTCAACATTATCCATTTCATCAACGATCTCGAGGCCGATAAGTGTTTCGAATACATCCTCCATGGTCACGATACCGGCAACCATTCCATATTCGTCCACAACCACAGCAATATGAGCCCTGAGATCAATAAGTTTATAAAACAGACGAATGATGGGCATATTTTCCACAACAACATGGATCGTCCGGGCAATAGATTTCATTGGTTCGTCACCTTTCCCCTCGAGGATCTTTTCCATCAGCTCATCTTTTAAGACAAACCCGGTAAATTGGTCAATATCTTTGCTGTAAACAGGTATGCGTGAAAAAGGGATCTCTTCACTGCTATCATAAAACTTCTGGATTGGTGTGTTTTCCTCTTCTGCAAGAACAACCACACGGGGCGTCATAATACTCTTTACAACAATCCGGTTGAATTTCATCAGGTTCTTTAACAGCTGGGATTCTTCCTTATTCATGACCCCTTCCTCAATGACTGAATCGGTGATGGCCTGAAATTCCGAACGACTGAAAGTATCCGCCGGTTGCTTACGTTTCAGCTGTCTGGTAATAAAATTGGTCAGGATGATAAACGGGTAAAGCGGTGAGTAGATCATGGTCTTTAATGAAATGACCGTAAAAGCCCAGAGAGATTTCCAGTAAACAGCCCCGAGCGTCTTGGGGATGATCTCTGAGGCAATCAAGATGATCAATGTCAGTAATACTGATGCAATGGTGAGATATTCATCTCCCCAGATCTTCTGAACCTGTGATCCGACGCCGGCTGCCCCGATGGTGTGGGCAAAAGTGTTCAGTGTAAGAATGGCTGAAAGCGGAAAATCAATGTTTTTCTTCAGATCCCGAAGAGTCAAAGCATATTTTTTCCCCTCTTTAATTTTCATATTGATAAAGATTGGCGAAGTACTCAACAGGGAAGCTTCCAGGATAGAACATAAAAATGAAAACATTAAGGCAATGCCCAGATATATAAAAAGTAATACCATTATATCATTTTAGTTTTTCCGGGTTGAAGAAATGATTGACCGGCCCATAACCCCGTCCGGTTATATATTCTTTACCATGCGCCAGTGCGTGATGTAAATAATCGATTGCATGCTGTACGGCAATATCCATTTTATCTCCCCGGGCCAGAAAGGAAGCAATGGCGGATGAAAGGGTACATCCTGTGCCGTGAACATTACGGGTATCCAATTTTCTGTTCTCAAATATTTTTGTCTCTGCATTCTCATTGTTCCCGGCAAAAACATCGAACAATATATTCCCGTTCAAATGTCCTCCTTTAAGTAACACTGCTTTGTTTCCAAATTGCAGCAGGTTTTTGGCAGCTTCGATCATATCATCTTTTGTGGTTATTTCACCATTCAATAAAATATTCGCTTCCGGGATATTGGGTGTGATGATATCAGCTATCCGGAAGATGTGTCCTTTCAGTGTATCAATGGTGTTATCCTCGATAAGTTTGTCACCGCTGGCGGCAACCATAACAGGATCAAGGACAATATTTTTTACCCTGAATCTTGTTAGAATTTTTTGTACCGTCATAATGATTTCAACAGAATGCAGCATGCCGATTTTCACCGCGTCTGTCCCGATATCTTCTAATATTGCTTCTACCTGTTTTTCAATAATATAGGGTGGTATTGGGTGGATCGCATTCACACCCAGGGTATTTTGGGCTGTAATTGCCGTGATAGCTGAAGTGCCATAACACCCTAACGCGGAGATTGTTTTGAGATCGGCCTGGATCCCGGCCCCGCCTCCGCTATCCGAACCGGCAATGGTTAAGACTTTCTTATATTTTTTCATTTTTCTGTTTAAAATGATCAAATCCGTGTTTTTTAAGATCAATAACTTTTCCATCCCGGGTAATCATCAATTTACCCTGGTTCCCGGTTATTTTGCCTATCTTATGCAGTGGTCTTTTAAATTCCTGAACATAATCTTTTTCCAGAGTATTGATATGGTTTTCAGGAACAGTAAACATCAGGCAATAATCTTCCCCGCTGGTTAAACTGATTTCCCGGGCGTTCCAGTCATGTTTTTCGCTTACTATTATTAGTTGTTCAGACAATGGGATTTTGTTTATTTCAATTTCCGCACCCACATCTGAACTTTCCATGATCCTGTGAATGTCAGATTCAATTCCGTCTGAAACATCTATCATGGCATTGATCTCTTCCCTCTGTGCCAGCCATTTTCCTTCTTCAATATGTGCCCTTGGACAATTATGTCTTTGTACCAGGTAAGATGAATGTTTATCTAACGGTTTGTTATCGATAAGGATTTTCAAACCTCCTCCCGAGTCACCCACTGAATCATTGATACAGATAATGTCGCCCGGCATGGCTGTTGAGCGTCTCTTGATTTTCGTGGGGTGGATAGTGCCGATGACACAAACATTTATCACCAGCCTGACCGGTGATTTGGTAGTATCACCTCCAAGAAAATAAGTATTAGTCTTGGAACACAGATCTTTAATACCCAGAAAAAATTTATCTAACCACTTGATCTCCTGTCTTACAGGTATTCCGATTGCAAGGTAAGCACTATGGGGATTTCCTCCCATGGCTGCAATATCACTTAAATTGACAGCCAGGGATTTTTGTCCCAAATCATACGGGGAAATTTTATCGATTAAAAAATGGCTGTCTTCAATAAGCATATCAGTTGTAATTAGCAAAGCTTCTTTTTCATTCAGGGGTATGATGGCGCAATCGTCACCGATACCCGTTATTCCTTCAGGCAGATCTTTGATGAATTGCCGGGAAAACCTTTTGATAAGGCCAAATTCCCCGAGATCAGAAAGTGTTACCATTTGTTGATTTTTTCGTCTCTTTAATGATTGATAATAGCTCCCGTGATGCCATTTCAGGATCATCGGCTGAACAGATAGCTGAGACTACGGCAACTCCGTCGGCTCCGGCCCTGATCACTTCTGCAACATTGGAAGAATTTATTCCCCCGATAGCAAACAGTTTATGTTTTGTTTTACTACGTATTTCCTTCAGTCCTTCTATTCCCCATTCCCTGTAAAGGTCAGTTTTGGTAGGAGTGAAAAACAGGGGGCTGATACTCAGGTATCCCAGCTCATAATTTTCTGCTTCGGCGACCTGTTCCGGTGTTTCAACCGAAAGGCCAAGTATCATCTTTTTCGGTATTATTTTCCGTACATATTCGTAAGGCATATCACTCTGGCCGACATGAACACCATCAGTTTCAACAGCAAGGGCAATATCAATCCGGTCGTTAATGATTAAAGGAACATTATAACCTGCTAGAATTTTTTTTATTTCTGCGGCCCGGGTTATAAAATCACGGGTACTTAATTCTTTTTCACGGAGCTGGATCATTGTAACTCCACCCTTAACGGCCCGTTCCACGATATATTTTATTCCCCTGCCGAGGCTTAATTTCTCATCGGTTACAAGATACAGATCATTCATAATTACCGGTTATAAGTTTGATGGTTTTAAATAATTCTTCTCTTGTAAGGTTATGCAATTTATCGTAAAAATGTATCAGCAGGCTGCCCGGCCCTTTTGATTCAGGAACTGCCAGTTCCCCGGCAATTCCCATGAGTGCCATACCGCTTATGGCAGCTTCGAAATAATTATCCGTTACAGCGGCAAATGCCCCGATAAGGGCTGTGGCTGAACATCCCATTCCGGTAATCCTCGACATTAATTCATGACCGTTATGAATCTGTGCAATTTTTTTCTCTGAAACAATATAATCCGTTTCCCCGCTGATACATATCACACTTTTCAATTCCTGATGAAGGGTCTTTGCGCTCTCAACAGCATTTGCTGCACTTTGGGTGCTGTCAACCCCTTTGGTTTGATGTTCGGCAGATAATATGGCCATGATTTCCGATGCATTTCCCCTGATGATTGACATTGATCCGGATTGAAGCAGTTCCTTAACTGTTTCAGTCCGGTAAGGTGTTGCACCAGCACCGACAGGATCAAAAACGACCGGTTTATTCAGCTTATTGGCTTCCACAAGTGCTATTTTCATGGCATTCACCCATTTTTCGCTGAGCGTGCCAATATTTATTACCAGGGCGCTGGCAATTTTTACCATATCTTTCACCTCGTCCTCAGAATGAGCCATGACCGGTGAAGCACCGGCAGCCAGTAAAGCATTGGCCGAACTGTTCATTACCACATAATTGGTGATGTTGTGCACAAGAGGAGAGATGGTTTTTACCTTTTGGATATTATCCCAGATTTTACTTTCCATATAGCTGATAATTTATATGTTAAATTCAGGGGTAAGTTTCAGAGAGAGACCGGAAATGAGGATCAAACTTTTTCCTCCGGCAGTATTATCTGCATCAGGTTCGAAGGGTATGATCTCAGTCCCGAATAGCTCGAAACACCCCCAAAGCTGATATCAAAAATAAGGATTTTTTATTTACCTGATGATAAAAGCGATGAAAGATTTGGGGAAATGTGAAGAGTTCTCGGTTCTCAGTTTTCGGTTCTCGGTGGGTTTACGGAGTTGGGTTTGAGGTGTGGATAGGATGGTTCCTTGTTGCTGGTTGCTGGTTCCTGATTTTCCTATCTCAATACTCACACAAACTTGTAACTTGCAACTTGAAAGTGACTGCCAGTCACCCGGTGAGTATAGAAAATCCTAATCTGCAGGCTCCAACACAAACGCAACATCCTGCCCGGTATACCGTGCATGTCCTCTTTCGATTTTGAGAATGGGAATGGTGAAGGATAGGGAATTCTTTGCGGATGTGATCAACGATTCCTCCTGTCCGTCAACCTTTATATATCTGCCGCTCCAGGTATGATAAAGCTTCAGCCTGTATTGACCATTTTTCATACCACTTATGGTGATGGTCTTGCCGGCTATATCGGATTTTGCATTCACTGCCCATCCGAAAATTAGCTGGTCACTGCCTATGGCAAAGGCATGGCCTCCCGGATTTTCAGCCTCAAGGGGTGCCAGTCCGGTTAGTTTTGAAAAGGGTATCTGTTCGGTAAACCTCCTGAAGTATCTCAACTGGTTTGTAACCATGTTATCATTCAGCTGGTCGGAGTAGGACCACCAGAACGGCGACATGGCCGAACCGGACGCCATGGTAATCCACAGGGCATTATGATATTGTGACTGGTAACCGGGCATGCTCATCTCGTAAAAGGTATGGTCCCATCCGGTCTCAGGAATGATAGCCGGTTTTTCATAGTTATTCCAGAGTCTCCTGACCTGTCCGTGGTAATTCATGTAACTGTATGTGAGGGGATGTGTCTCATCTTTATCAATCTGGCCTGTTGTATTGATGGGGAATCCCTGTGCCTCATAGATTTCTCTTCCGGCCAGGTCAAATATTTCGTATCCCCTGTTCCACCATTCCTGGAAACCGCCGCTGCGGGTACCGGTCGTCAGGTGGTTCCACGGATCATGTTCTTTGAAATATTCATGTACCTTTCTTGCCCAGTTGGCTGCCCCGATACTGTCGCCCGACATCCAGCCATCCGTACCGTTCACCTCATCTACAACGAACCAGATAGCAAGGGAGCGGCTGTATCCCCAGCGGGCAATCATATATCTGTACAGCTTTTCCTGGTATTTCCAGGCTTCCTGACTGCTGTAAAAATCCTTTGCATTACAGACCAGCTGGTATGGATTCGTGTACCAGGCAATATTTCCTCCGCCCCATACGGTTTCGGATAGAAAGGAATGGAACCATATATTCAGTGAAAGCTGCATGTCGCGTTTTTCCAGTTCTTCAAGCAATTCATCGATCTCCCGGCACAACATCTGATCATACCTGCCCAGGCCGGTCCCCCAGGTCTCCAGGGGCGTAATGAGCCTGCTGATAAAATTCACACCCTTCCCCTGTAATTCATCCAGCACCTCTGCATCATTTCCCCTGTTATACCATAATCCGACCCCGAACCAGGGAGTGCCATCGTCATGTTCCAGGTATCTCTTGTTTTGTGAGATTTGAATATGACCGTGATGTACAGAAGGAACTACAGAAAAGGTTCTTGTTTCACTGGTTGAAATGCCATTTCTGTCCTTCACACTTACCATATAGCTCCACTCCCCGGTCTCATCCGGAGAAAATCTCACAAGGAAACCACCTCTCCCGTACTGTGAGTAAAATCCCGGCACCTTCCACTCTTTGCCGGAGGGTGCTGTGAAGGTAACCACAATATCCAGTTCATCCGGGTCGAAAGGATTGGTGAACTCAGCATCAATGCTCAGTGCCAGTTCCAGTTTTTCATATAAGCCCGTCGCTTCCCGGGGGGCGAATATACGGTTGATCGATGGCTGGCAAACAGATGATAAGGATTGTAAAACAAGAAGAAGAATAATGTAGAATTTAAGATGTTTCATGATATTATGTTATAATTTGTTTTGATTGTCAGGTGCTTGTTCGACTTTTAGTCGAACCTTTATTGATTATCCTGTAATATTGAGAGAATAGATTCCCTGTATTTTTTGCCGATTACCAGGATCCTGTCACCGATCTGTACAGAACTGTTTGTAAAGGAATCAATTTTATCCAGGTTAACGATATAAGCCCTGTGTATTCTTAAGAACTTTTCGCCTGGCAGTTTCTTTTCCATCCCGACCAGCCTTTCATAACAATCAAGGTGCTGACCGGTGGTATGAACACGGATGAAATCATCCATACTTTCAATGTACAGGATATCCTTAAAGAATACTTTGTGAAACTTTTTGTCCGCCTTGATGATCATATGTCCTTCATCCTCTTTTTCGTATTTGTCCTGATGCGGGTGATCTGAAGCAACCAGCCTGTAATATTTGTTCACGGCCTTTAGCAGGCGATCGAAGGATATTGGTTTGAGCAGGTAATCCAGCACTTCCATATTGAAAGCCTCAGGAGCATAGTCACGGTGGGCGGTGGTAATGATCACTTTAGGTGGATGGGGCAGGGAAGAGAGCAATTCGAATCCGGAAATCAGGGGCATTTCGATATCGAGGAAAATAAGATCGGTTTTCGTTTTCCTCAGATACTTTGCAGCTTCAAGGGGGTTGGTAAAAGTGGCCTTTACTTCAATTTCGCCCAGGTGCTTAAGATGATTTTTAATCACCTCAACAGCTATCGGTTCATCGTCTATGATAATACATGAATGAGTCATTTTTTGTCATCCTGATTGATGATATCCAGTTCCAGCACAAGTTCTGCAATATACTGATTATTTTGAATTAAATGTTTCAGCTCATTTTTGCCGGGATAAAGCAAAGCCAGGCGTTCCTTTAAATTCTTTATGCCTATGCCTTCTGTTTGTGATGATTTTTCGTTCTGCCGGTAGCTGTTGCTGGTCAGGAAGTGAAGCCTGCCTTTTTTTGTCCCGCATTGAATATGAATTTCCGGTTTAATATCCCGTATATGCCTGGTATGTTTAAAGCAGTTTTCCACAATGGGAAGCAATAACAAGGGGGCGATGAGATACTGTTCATCGTTATCCGGCCATTCAAGGTTTAGCGTGAGATCTTCAGAAAACCTTTGTTTTTCAATTTCAATATAATTTTTCAGGAAATCAATCTCTTTTTTAAGGACAATCTTATCTGTATCGCACTGGTAGAGCATGTAGTCCAACATGTTGGAAAGGTTGAGTATCAATCCGGATGTTTTGTCTGATTGCTGTAAGGATAGTCCGTAGATCGTATTAAGGGAATTGAAAAGCATGTGAGGATGCAACTGGTTCTGGAGTAATTTGAGGCGGGTTTCTTTGAGTAACAGCTCTGTCTCCATCTGTTGTTTGCGTATTTCAAAAGATGAGCGTTGCTGGGAAAGACTTCTCCTGGTAAAATGGATGGCCACACCCAAGAGGATCACCAGGTATAGTCCGGCTGTAAGCAGTTTGAAATCAAAGGAAGCCGGTGGGAGAAAATCAGCCTGGAAATGATAAAGTGAGGTAAAAGCCAGGATGGTTATCAGGGTATTCAGCCATGCTGAAATGACCAGGCAGGCTACCAGCAGGTATATAAACCGGCCAATGTGGTCTCTGAACAGGTATTTCGGTACCAGCCAGTAATTGATGATATATGTGGTGGCGATAACCACCGGCAACTGGAACAGGACATACAGGAAAGTATACTGGTACTCCCTGGAATAATGGCCGAAAAAATAAGTAAGAAACAGGGTGGCGATAGCCCAGTACAAAAGATGCAGAATCCAGTTATATCTGACATTAAGGGAAATCATAATAACAAATATAGAGAATTGAACATACCGGCCAAAAAAACTCCCTGAACGGTATGATTTGTTCCCCGAATGGTCTTATTTGGATAAAACAGGCTCATTTTTGTATTTTGGGGGAAAAATCTGTTGATTCAGGGAATATTTTTCTTTTTGACTTTTCCTGCCTGTAATATTGCCAATAATTACTAATTTAAAACATTGAATCATGAAAGAATTTTTAGTCACCGGAGATGCAGGAAAAATGAGTTTTATTCTCATTCTTGGGATTATTATATTGATAATTAGTATAATAACAGCATTGCGCAGAATCACTCATAAAAAGTACTCTGTGTTGGATGAACGGCTGATGTTATCCATAAAATACCTGGGGGGAATTGCCTTTTTATCGGGTTTGTTTTTCCAGACACTGGGATTATACATGGCTTTCCAGGCCATCGTGGAGGCAGCAGATATAAGTCCCATGTTAGTCATGCAGGGTGTTTTCATCTCTTTCTACACAACCTTTTTCGGCCTCGGCGTATTCCTTGTTTCACTCATTATCTGGTATTTGCTGAAGGTTATATGGACTGAAAAAGTTTGAAAGTTAGAAAGTGTGAAAGTGTAAAAGTTTTGCCGCCTGTCCCGACCTGTCGGGAGTTGGCGACCGGCAGCTGTTACCATCAATGGTGCAATAGAAAAGAGGCTGTCTAAAAAGTCTATTAAAACATTTAACCACAGAGGAAACAGA
>CAZGOR010000048.1:0-10180 GCA_964527875.1 uncultured Bacteroides sp.
ATCTTCGATCCGGCAAAACCTGCATTACCTCTGCCGGGAACAGAAAAATTCAATGAGTATTATAATCCGATTATCACCAAGCCTGTCAGCGACGGTGGGGCAGAAGTCATCGATCATAGCAAGCTTTATCATATTGAAGGAATGTATAATTTAACCCGGTTTATCAGGATATTTGAGTTAATTGCCGGGGCAAGCGGCCGGATGTATGAAATTGACAGTGATGGAACTGTGTTCTACGATACACCCAGTCAACCTGTTAAATTTAACCAGTATGGCCTCTTTCTGCAGGTTGCCAGGCAATTGATACATGACCAGTTGAAAATTACAGCATCTGCAAGATATGATAAGAATGAATATTTTAAAGGACGTGTGACTCCCAGGTTATCTGCTGTCTATTCCTTCGGAAGCAGTTTTGGCCATAATCTGCGCACTTCTGTTCAAACGGCTTTCCGTTTTCCATCTATTGCCGATCAAATGGTAGATATCAATGTCGGGCCTTTCCAGGTTATTGGCGGACTTCCGGAAGTCCAGGCTCAGTATGATATTCCCGACAAACCGGTTTATCCGCTTTCAGGTACAAATCCTGTTACTGATAAGCCTGTGGTTGAGAATGGACCTTATCAGATCCCGGAATTCCGGCCGGAACAGGTAACAGCCCTTGAAGTGGGGTATAAGGTACTGATCATAGATAAACATCTTCTGATCGATGCTTATCTGTTCAGCAACAGGTATAATGCTTTTCAGGCTACCCAGGTGCTGGCACAGAATCCGGGTACAGTACAGGAGAAAAGATTCCAGACAACAATCAGTACCGATCAGCCCATTACAGCTTATGGCTGGGCTTTCGGTGCTGATTACCGCACAGTTCATGCTTTCATATTGAAGGGGAATATTTCTTATAATGGTTTAACAGATCTGGAAGAACCTGTTCCCGGCTTTCAGACTAAATTCAATACTCCGAAATATAAAGTGAACCTGGGAATTGGGAACAGGCAGCTGACACGTTCAATCGGATTTAATATTAACTGGAGATGGCAGGATGCCTTCCTCTGGGAATCTAGCTTTGGTGTTGCCGAAATACCGGCAAGCTGTACCCTTGATGCCCATGTCAGTTTTCACCTGAGGAAAATTAAATCCGTCTTCAAATTAGGAGGATCCAATCTTCTCAATAGTTATTATACTACAAGCTTTGGTTCTGCACAGGTGGGAGGATTATATTATGTTACATGGACATTCGATGAGTTGATGAACTGAAATTTGTATAAAGAATGGCCTTAAGGGTGATAAGTATCAAAAAGAATTATGAGTATTCTTTCATACGTCTTTGAAAAACTTTTGCATATTGTGTACTTACCAGCTTCAGAATAGACATTAATCCAACAACAGCAATTTTCTGAACCTGTTTTTGAAGAGGTGAATGAATAAAATAGAGAAATGCATATGGTAATACGGTCCCCTGCAATAAAAGATGATATAACAAGATTTTATAATTTTTAATGTATTGATTTAGTTCGGTGATAAGAACAACTGTTATTAACCAGAGCATACCGAATATAAGCCCTGCACCTATAGCGTGAATATTGTTGTTAATATTATAAGGCATGAGAATGATTAAATAACCAATACCACATATCAGGAAGAGATATTGTTTGAACTTCTGGTGCTTCATTTCATTTTCGCCTCTAAGCAAAAAGCTGATATAGAAACACAGTATGCTGCATAATATCATTCCACAGGAGAAAATCAACCATGATGCTGTATTCGGAATCCCCGTAACAGTTATTGTTCCACCTATAAAACTTAATGCATATTCCCAGAACAGAAACTTCTCCCCGTAAGTAATCATTCCCAAAATAAAAGCTGTAACATTCAAACACAGGAAATATGTCAGTAACTTATTGATCTCCTGATAAATATCGAATTCGTCTGCATAATTGTATACATCTGACTTTTTAACCATAACAATTTGATAGTTTTAGAACCATAAATTACAATATTAATGGCAAAATGGCACACAGTTTTTGATATTGTCTTTTATGGTGATTTTACTGAAATGCCTGTCTGGGTCTGGAGCCAGGGATTGACTTGCTTTTATATTGTTATGTGATCCTTATTGAGTTCAAAGGAAGAAAGATTAAAAATTTAATGAAAATCAAGGTTTTGTTAATTCAGGTATCGGGGGACGTTATTTAATAACACCTGCAAATTCCTCCGGAATGCTTCATATTCCTCAAGCATTCCAAGTTTTTTCAATTTAGTTACTGTTTCACCTGGGATTATATCTTTTGAGCTTTCCTGTAAAATAAATGTGGTTTCTTCTTCTGTGAAAATACAGCCGAAATCTGCATTTACGGAAAATTTCTTATTTGCCGGACAGACATTCTGACACACCATGCAACCTATCAAACATTGATACCATTTGGGATCAACCCATTCCGGAAAATCATCCATACCCTCATTCATAAATGTTAAACACTGTTTAGCACTGATCCGGATTTTACCATTCCAGATTGCATTTGTTGGACATTTGATTATACAGGTGTTACAGTTTTCACATTGGTCCATTAATACAAAATCGTTCCAATTATTAGTTTGGGGTGTTATATCTGAATAATATGATGATAGTTTGAAATAACTTCCCCAACCGTCGATATATGTAATGTTGTTTCTGCCATAGGCTGCCAACCCGGACTAAACGGCAAGAGGTTTTTTAGGCAGATTGGCATTGGAGATATTATAACCGTATTTGTCTATGAATCCTGTAATACATTCATTTACTTTTTTATCAGTTTCATTTGAATAGGTCGGGGGAATGACAAAGGAATATACCTATCCACTTAATTTGAATTCCACTAATACCTTTGGTTGTTTTGCAGCAACAATTATAATCGATCCGGTTCCGGGAATACCGTCCGGTATCTGAAAGTTAATCTTGGATAAGTATCTTTTATAAAAATCTTTGCTGAGATTATGAGCCCGGAGCACTTCATTCATCTGTAATTGCAAATCTTTTACGCGGTGGATAGGTAAGACTGCACCCTTAAAACCATATCGCCCCAGATAATTGATAAAATTACGGGTAATATTTACCATTTTTTTTAAATCTGATACCAGCAATAAAGTTAAGTATCTTCCTGATTACATCAAAATAGAGTGTCAGGTATAAAATAATTGACATGATCCATATTACTATAATGTCGAACACTAATGTATCAACAGACCTGTTACCGATAATTTTTACCGGGGCATAAAAGTGTGCTCTACCGGTTATGGCTGTCGGGATCATATAAATTGGTTCATATTTCCTGATCAGCTTGTTGTTGTACTCAACAATCTTATCGATCTCACTTTTGTTCTTGACAATGTCTCCCAGAGCTGTATTAAGATATTGATTTTGAAATTGAACAAAAGCTTCTAATCCCCCGAATTGAGCAATGAGTTTTTTCTTTATATCATTTTCTTTAAAAAGTGCTTCTTTATTTATAGTTTTAAAGTAAGATTGCAATTCCTTCAGATAATTCTTGGTTTCCTTAATAACTGATGCATCCGGTGAATTGATGTCGAGCTTATCCGGGGATTTGTAAGGAAATAATGAAGATGAAGGTTTGAATTTCCCGATTTGTTCATTCAATATATTGATATTTTGAATTGTTTGACCCTGATTTATTTCCTGATGGATATTTCTTTCTATTATCGTCAGTTTGTTCAGAAGATCGGGAATTAATAATTGGGCATTAAATCCCGAATTGCTCTTTTCCTGGGCCACGGGAAAAAATAATTTCCCATACTTGTTATTCTTAGATTGCTCCACAGCAAGTGCTTCATATGCCCAGCGTGAAGCCATCAGGTCACCGATCACAGGTACATATTCATATGAGGTCAGGCTTCTGTGCAGTTTATCAAACTTTACAATGACTCCCCCAAACAATAATTGAGGAATTAACAGAAATGGGATCAGAATATATATGGTAATGACGGAATTAAATCCTGAGGAGATATTCAGTCCCAACATATTGGCAAAACATGCAGTGGAAAAAAGAACAAGCCAGTAACTCAATGTCATTCCTTTTATTCCCAGGATCAAATTGCCTATCAGAACGAAAGAAATTGTTTGAATGGCCGATAACATAAACATGATAAGGATTTTTGAATTCAGGTAACTGAAACGGCTAAGGCTGAGAAATGACTCTCTTTTAAGGATTTTCCTGTCGCGGATGATCTCTTCTGAGCTGATGATCAGGCCAAGGAAAAGTGCTACCACGATGCTTAAAAAAAGATAAGCAGGCAGGTTTTCGTTGTTCATGAACACATATTCATTCTGATTATTGGCAATGCCACTGATATATTTGGTGAAAAAACCAAGAATAACAGCCAGTACTGGCGCTTCCAGAAGACTTATCAGTATATATTGCTTATTCGCCAGTTTGGAAAGTAAGTCACGGGTAAAAAATATCCTGAGTTGTTTAAATATACCCGGAATGCTGTAAAAATTCTCAGGTATTTTTTCTTTGACTGATTTGATTTTCTGCTTTAGTCCAATGTTTTTTCTGAATATTTCAAACCACTCAGAGGGTATAACTTTCCTGGTGCGGGTTAGTTTCCCATGCTCATCCACAACTTTTGCCTCAATGATTTGTAAGATCTGATCCGGGTTTATGTTTCCGCATTTACTGCATTGATCCTCATCAGGATTTGAATGATGGCTGATTGTTTTGAAATAAATTATTGCCTCATTCGGATTACCATAAAAAATCTGGTAACCTCCTTTATCAAGTATGATAATTTTATCGAACATCTTGTAGAGATCGGAAGAAGGCTGATGGATATTGATGATCACCAGTTTTCCTTTATTTGTCTGTTCTTTCAGTAAATTCATAACAGCTTCCGAATCTACTGATGACAAACCGGAAGTAGGTTCATCGACAAACAGGACGGATGGTTCACGGATCAGTTCAAGTGCAATATTTAACCTTTTCCGTTGTCCACCGCTGATAACTTTATTCATTGGATTGCCAACCTTCAAATCACCGATCTGCAGGAGATCCAGATCATCCAGAACCTTATTCACGGTTTCTCTTATTTTCTCTTCAGAAAAATTATTCAGGCATAACCTGGCATTATAATAAAGATTCTGAAATACTGTAAGATCCTCAATCAGTAAATCATCCTGGGGAACAAATCCGATTACTCCTTTTAATTTCTTTTTCTCTTTTTCGTCATAAATATTGTAACCGTTAATCAGTACTTTACCTGCTTGTGGCTCCAGGTTTCCATTCAATACATTTAACAGGGTGGATTTTCCAACACCGCTACCACCCATGATGCCAACTAGCCTGCCAGATTCCTCGTGAAAACTGAAATTTTGTATACCATTATCACTATTTTTGAAATTGAAAATCACATTGTTTGCACTGGCAAATATTATTGATCCTGACCTGATTTCTGAGAACTGGCCGGAAACATCACCATAATATAGCGTGTTCATTCTGGGATTTCTGATTGATGAACCATATTCAAACGCGTAAGTCAAACCAGGTAAAATATGCTGGCAGTTCAGGTACAGATCGTCATCACCCAGATATCTCAATATATAAGTGTTCGTGCTTGGTATGTATAAAAATATGATCTCTCCGGAAAGATTTTTATTATAAATGTGTTTTACATCTTTGTATTTATATATTTCATGATGATCGATAACCAGCACCTTGTCCATTTCCGGAATGTCAGTGACAGGGTCTATAATAAAACTCAGGATATTGTAAAATTCATTTTGAGGAATATTAAATGCTGAGGCAACCGATTCCAGGAACTCCAGTTCCTTTTTTGTTACTTTTTCATCAAAGGAGATGAATTCAGTCAACTGAACAATGACATAGATTTTTTGCTTTTGTTCCAGTTCTTTATTGATATCCTCACAAATCCCCAGAATTCTCATTGAAGTCAGTGATGTGAGTTTCCTGTCTTCAATACTGTCTTTTTGTATATCATACTTGTGATAGAGATCTAGATAATTATTAAAGATCTCCATATATTTGTTTGTTAATTCCCTATTTAGCTGACGGGAAAGAAATGACCTGACAATACCTTTTTCACTTTCTGTGATCTCTTTTTCTTTATGGATATCAATGATCAACGCAAATAATTGCATTAACGCTTTGAGTATTGGCTCGCTCATAGGTTAAATTTATTAGTCTGTGAAATTTTATTATAAACGAAAATATTTTGTTGTCTTTACTTACAATTCTTTTTACAAAAGCTATTTTTGTTGAATAAAAATATGAAATTCAGATTACAGGTTCATATATAATATCTATTTTTAAATAAAACAATCAAGATAAAAAGAATCTGATATTAAAAGAAATATCCGGTAAGAATAAACATCTGATTGTAAGTAATAAAACGCAAACAAATTTCGGAGATTTGGGTCTCAATTAATAAAACATGAAATTTATCCTTATTATCAATATCGTTGATTCAATCGCACAACGCATTTGTATTTTAATATTTATTCTGTGAATTTATTAATGGCAATGTGCCAGATATCATGTCAAACAAAGAAGTAATATTTGAATACAGGGGAACGGTTACTTATGATACAATTGATCCTTTGTTGGATAAGCTTAAGGTACAATCAGGTTTCAGAAAATTGAAAAGAGGAATTCAGAAAAGGTTGTACAGCGTATTTGTTGAATGCATAGAAAATATTTACAAATATGAAGCAAATGATCTGGATCATGTCAACAATAAGAAACATTACATTTCTTTGGGAAAACTGGATGATCAATTTATTATCAGTACAGGAAATATTATAGCGAATGAAAGAATACAAGGGTTGCAATCCAGGCTTGAACGGATCAACCGGCAGGATCATATTGAATTGATGACATCTTATTCAGAAATCATTGATAAGGATATCATATCTAACGAAGAAGGTGCAGGACTGGGATTAATAACGATTGCTTTGCAATCTCATAACAAGATAAATTATACGTTTACAACGATAGATCAATATCATTCATATTTTGAGATGAATGTTTTGATTGCGAACAATGGAGGGGATTGATTAAAAGTTAATATCAAGCTTACATTTAACTATAATATATAATGGAAAAAATTATCATTGATCCGACTTCCAATACACCAAAGGTGATTTTGGATCCGGAACAGAATGTTTTTGAAATATCCGGTGAATCCAGGCCATTTGATGTTCCGCAGTTTTATTCCCC
The DNA here is from genome assembly GCA_964527875.1 of uncultured Bacteroides sp. Taxonomy (GTDB): domain Bacteria; phylum Bacteroidota; class Bacteroidia; order Bacteroidales; family SM23-62; genus LJUQ01. Next base: position 7,227 of record CAZGOR010000048.1, read on the forward strand.
GCTGCTGGGATGGCTGGATGAGTTCGGTAAACATCTTAAAGAACAGAATGATCCTGATGCATTCTGCGAATTCAAATTCCTGTTCGAATATTTCAATTCGTTATCTGCTAAATATATTCTGGATTTTTGCAAGAAACTGAGCAGGATCCACTCTGAAGGGAATAATATCGTTGCAAAATGGCATTACGAAGAAGGGGATGATTATATGCATGAGACCGGCCATGAGATGTCAAGGATATCAAAACTGCCATTTGAATTTATTGAAATCAAACTTTAGAGAACTTTATTCCCAATACTAATATATCATCGATTTGTTCAACATCACGCTTCCATTCGTTGGATTTTTTCTAAAATGATTTTCTCCTCATTCATTCATTGTGGGTGGATATTTATCAGTTGTTCATAACCAAAACCCAACTTGTTTATTATTCTGCTTTTTTAATTATATAACAACCCAGAAGTTAATAAACTGTTAAAATAAAAAATAAAAAGATATTTATATCTTATTTTAAAAAGTTTGATTAACATTGCAGATAATTTTTTTCAGGTAAATAAATTTTTATGCTGCACGAACAATCGCACAAGATACTGTCCAAAAGAAACCTTTCACATTCTATCTTTGTTCTGCGGCTGGAGAGAAAAAATTTCATGTTTGATCCGGGACAATTTGTTCTCGTGAACCTGCCGGGTGACAGTAACGTGCGGGAATATTCCGTTTATAGTGGTCTTCAGGATCCGTACATAGAATTGCTGGTTAAAGAAGTATCTTATGGTTATATTTCTAAAAAACTAACAACATTGAATCCCGGTGATCATCTTGAAATTAAAGGTCCCTATGGATTTTTCATTATCAACGGAAATTTTCTTAAAATACCGCCTTTGCTTTTTATATCAACAGGTACAGGTATTGCACCTTTCCACAGTTTTATCCGCTCATATTCTTCATTGAAATATTGTCTTATACAAGGAGTAAGGTATGGTTATGAAGTCTACGATAAAACAGACTATAACCATTGTGTCATTTGCACCTCAAGGGATGATACAGGTGATTACTATGGACGGGTAACAAGCTATCTGAAAAACAATCCTTTAGGTAAAGATTACTGGTGTTATTTGTCAGGCAATTATGTCATGATAGAAGAAGTAAAGGATATTCTCAAAGATCAGGGTATTCCTGTTGAACATATCTATTCACAGGTTCATTTTTAGGATTCTTTTACGCTAATTATCATTTATAAAACTTTGCAGAAGGTTCCCTGGGGTACAACCAAAACAAAAAGCTTCAGGGAAAATTTCACAAATCCCAATAGCTGTCGGGACAAAAAGTATTGATTAACAAATATCTGAACTTTGCGTACTTTATGCTTGTCTTTACGTGCTTTGCGTGAAAAAGGGGTTGTGGCTCAGCCCCGAGGACAGGAAGGGGGAGTCAGGCAATATTTACCTATCATAATCCTAAATCTTCTTCAATTCTTTTATAATCTTTATGCGGTGGACAATCGATAGACGGTATCCAGGGCTTGATATCCAGCACGGGTGTTCCATCGAATGCATCGATACCACTGACATATAATTTGTTTTTTTCTATCATGTTGAGTTTTATTACAGAAAAGCCTATAGGATTTGGTCTGTTTGGCGATCTGGTGGCAAACAGTCCGAAGGGTTTTTTGCTTCGGGGAGGTGAAACAGGTGAATACCATCCTTTTGAAAGATGCATATGATACAGTACAATGATAAATTCAAAGTTTTCAAGCTCACGAAGTGCATCATAATAATCTTCATATATTTCAATGATGCCTTCATTCTCAGGTTGTAAAATGCCCTGTCGCGGAGCTCCGGTCAGAGGTGTCAGATCGGTATGAAACATTCCGATGGGATGATATTCTATAGCCATGGTATCCTGATTTTTCTGTAAGAGAGATATACCGTGTACATTTGTATTAACAGGGGCTAAAACTACCCATAATATTGCAGCAATTTTTAATAAATATATCATTCTTTAGTAAAATTAATGAGTGTCATATTAATTCGAAACTGAAAATATAAAAAGATTTTTAAACCACAAAGGTACTATAGATGTAGTAAAATGTGATCTGTAACTTCACTCTATTCCCTAACCCTCTGCCTTGCCGGCAGGCAGGTGCAAGAAATAAAAATTAATGGACTTTTTAAACAGCCTGTTTGGAGGGAGGTGAAGTTGATAAAGAATTGGAGTGTGAAAAATATAATACCCGGATGAACTCTGTGTTAAATAGTATTATTTCTTTTTCTTCACCGATTGATAATAATAATACTCATCCATATCATCAATTTCGCCGGTTTCAATTTCACCATATTTCCTGAGAGTCATCAGGTTATATGTTACAACATCAAGTGGTAGCTCACTCTCCTGAGCTATTTGTGGAATGGTTTTCGGTTCCGTTTCAAGAGATTTCAGGATAAGCTTTCTTATCCCGGTAAATTCTTTCCGCTTTTTTGTTAACTCTTCTGAAACGGTTCTTTTTTCCTTGATATGGTCAATTGTTTTTTTCATAATCCGGTGAAATATTTTTAAATCGATCCATTATAAATGCCGGCTTTTATGAAAGTAATGGACGTTATGAATTATTCGACCATGGCTTCAATCATACTTTCAATTTCCTTATCGGTATAACCGATCAATTCAATGGCGTTGACCGGGCAAACGGGCAAGCACATACCACAACCTTTACAATTCGGTTCATTCACAACTGCAACGCTTTTCCTTTCATATTCGGTTTTATTGATAGCATCATAAGGACATACCTCCTGACATTTATCACACCACTCACAAAGGTTTTTATGTATCATTGCAAGCGTGGGTTCCAGTTCTATTTCTCCTTTGCTGACCAGGGAGTTTGCTTTTGATACAGCAGATAATGCAGATTGGATGGATTCAGTTACGTTTTTTGGTCCCTGACAAACTCCTGCGATCA
>CAZGOR010000048.1:10190-15592 GCA_964527875.1 uncultured Bacteroides sp.
ATCAGAACACCGTCCATAACTGTTTCAACAGGTCGGAGTTTGGGATGTACCTCGTTAAAAAATTTATCTCTTCCCACAGGAACTTTTAGTATGCTTGCAATGTTATTATCTTTTCGGGGAACCATACCTGTGACAAGGACAACCAGATCTGCATTGACCTCAACCTCCAGATCTTCAGTAAGGACATCTTTAATTTTTACAATGGTATCTTTACCCTTTTTTTCAACAACAGGAGGTGAATCCTCAAAGGATTGCATAAAAAGATCGCCATTATTCATACTTTCCTGGTAAATGATTTCCTGTTTGCCATATGTCAGGATTCCTCTTGTAAAATGAAAATTGTTGGTACCGGGGTATTTATTCTTTACCTGGACAGCTGTATGAATAGCTGCTGTACAACAATAGCGTGAGCAGTATTTGTTTTCACCATCTACCTGCCGACTTCCCACACAATAGATATAAGCAATATTCCTGATTTTTTTATCTTGATAAACAAACTCTTTCTCATTAAGGGCTATCAATCTTTTAAACTGTTGAAGTGTAATGACATTATTTATTTCACCATAGCCAAACTCACCTTTCGGAGGTTCATACGGGTCGAACCCTGTTGTCAGAAGAATGGCTCCGGCTTTTATATTGATCGTTTCAGTTTTTTGATCAAGGTCGATATCATCATAAACCTTGGCACATTCACCGCATTTGTCGCAAGCTTCAGCATCTATTGCAGGTTTTTCAGGGAATTCACCAGGGTGATTGACATATATTGCTTTTCTTTTGGTCAGGTTAAAATTGAATGGATCATCCACTTCAATAGGACAAACATCAATGGCTTTTTGAAGTTTGGATTGGTCCGTTTTACCGTTTGATTTTATAAACCGGGGTTTTATTTCTATTTCAACATTAAAATTCCCCACACTTCCTGAATTTGAAACAATCTGTGCACTTGTAAAGAGTGTGATGTTTTCGTGTTGAATGATTCTGTGATATAGTTTTGAAGTAATATCAGATCCCTTTTCATTTGTCATATAAAGCTCACCCCACTGGGCAATTCTGCCTCCAACAAAATGCTCTTTTTCTAATAAATATACATTTGAATCCATATCAGCTAGTTCAATAGCAGCTCTCATTCCTGCAACACCGGCACCAACGACAATGATTGTATTATCAGCTGGAATTTTTACGGGTGTCAGTGCTTCGGAATACCTGACCCGCGCAATGCCTCCATGAATCAATGCGATAGCTTTTTCTGTTGCTTTAGCCGGATTATCTGAATGGGCCCATGAGCCTTGTTCACGGATATTTACCTGAACATAGTTATAAGGATTTAAACCGGCACGCATAGCTACATTCCGGAATGTAAAAAGATGCAATTTAGGTGAACATGAAGCTACAACTATTGCATCAAGCTCGTTTTCGCGAATATCATCAACGATCTCTTTTTGAACGGAATCGGCACAGGCAAACATTGTTGTTTTAGCAAGTATGACTCCTTCATCTTTTGCTACAATGTCTTTAACTTTTTCAACGTCAACATAATCGGAGATGTTGGATCCGCACTCACAAATATAAACACCTATTTTATTCTTCATTGTGATTCCTCCTGAGATAGCTAGCTGTTTCAGACGATGCTGCCCCGGCAGACAAGATTGAATCCGGAATATCCATAGGGCCTGCTGCAGTACCTGCAACAAATACACCTTCAATACTCGTTTTTGCAGGACTTAATAATTCATCAATTTGTTTGACATAATGAAACTGGTCCTGCTCGATCTTTTCTTTTTTGAACATCGTTGTAAAATCAGTGTTTGCCAGTAGTCCGACCGATAGTACAACAAGATCATGCTCTGTTTCTTTTACTTTGGCTTCTCGAATATCTTCATACCTGATGATGAGATTTCCGTTTTCTTTCTCGGTGATCTTACCAATTTTCCCTTTTACAAACTCAACACCCATATCTTTTGCCTGCTCATAAAACTCATTAAAGCCTTTGCCAAAAGCTCTTATGTTAATATAGTAGATCGTGATATCGGCCATGGGTAGTGCACCCATCAGCAATTGTGCCTGTTTGATGGAATACATACAGCAGACCTGTGAACAAATTGGATTGCCGATGGTTTCATCTCTTGAACCAGTGCACAAGACATAAGCGATATTATCCGGCATTTTACCATCTTTGGGTCGAAGAACCGTATTGTAAGGCCTGGTGGGAACAAGCTGCCTTTCCATTTGCATGGATGTAACCACATTCTTGAAATTTCCATAACCGTATCGTGGCATATTTAAAGGATCGAAAAGATTATAACCGGTAGCAATAATGATTGATTTCACTTTTATAGGAGTTATTTTTTCCTCCTGTGTAAAGTCAATCGCATCAGCAGGACATACTTTCTCGCACAATCCGCAAAGAATACAATTATCGATATCAACAGCAGCAATGCGGGGACTTGCTATGCTAAATGGAATATAAATTGCCTTTCTGCCAACGAGATCCCATTGATATTGGTCTTCAACGACGATAGGACACTTTTCTTCACATATCTGGCAACCGGTGCAATCCTCTGTAACATACCTTGGTTTTTCAACCAGGGAAAAGGTGAAACCGTTATTGGATTGCCTTTCAATATCTTTAACCTCACTGTTGTTAAAGATGGTAATATTCGGATGTCTTACTGTTTCTGATACTTTTGGTGTGGTGATACATGCTGCACAATCAAGTGTGGGAAAGACCTTGCTCAGATGTATCATTTTTCCACCAATAGATAAATCCTTTTCAACCATAATGATTTTGTAACCCAGGTAAGCAAGGTTTAAAGCAGATTCTTCACCAGCAATGCCTCCACCAATAACAAGTACATCATATTCAGTTATTTCCTCAGTCATTTTGTCATTCTGTATGTTGCGATAAATATTCGGTAAAAGTTTTCATATGTTTCACAAAAGGTTCTGAACATACGGAGCAAATAGCTGCCATTTTGAGCTTTTCCGGTTTAATCCCTTTCTCTTTCATCAACTCATGTGTTTGTTTTATGATCTGAGCTGTATTATCGGTGCATGTTTCGCTATATGGACAATCTGTTCCATCAGCAGCAATAAATACCCCATCAAAACCTTTTTCAAAAGCATGCAGGATCCATTTTGATTTCACTGCGCTTGAACATGGTACATTGATTGTATAAACCGTAGGAGGATAGTGCATTTATAACAATCCCGCAAGGTCAATGGCTGGATCTGAAATCTTTTCTGTTGAAAAAACAAGGATCTTTGGTACTTTGTTTCCTTCCTTTTGCTCCATTCCCTTTATGCTTTCTTCATATAGATCTTGAAATACCCCGATTCCTCAACAGTACCTAAATAAGAATGTCCTTTTTTTTCTGCCCATTTCGGGATATCCTTTTTAGTACCTTCATCTGATGATATTATTTCCATTATGTCACCGGAATTGATTTCTCCAATGGCTTTTTTTGCTGCCAGTAACGGTCCGGGACATGATGTTCCACGTGCGTCAACAATTTTGTTAACATTCAGATTACTTAATTCTTCTGGAGTCATGATTTAAAATTTTTAATTTAACTTTTTAGAATTTGTGATAAACTATAAATCAAATATAGTAATTCAGCATAAATAATATCATGAATTTCTAATTGACTTTGCTCCCTTTTTATTAAAGGTGTTTGATAAGACCTTGTTGGTTCTAGCAGATTTATGATATACAGATAATTATATATGCGGCAATATGCGTCCCTATCATTATCGGGATATGCGGAAATCTGCGAGAACTTTAATAAAGATTTCCTGATTATATAAACAAATGTACATCAGCTTCCTGGGCAGCGGTGATATATTCTCCTATACCACAGATATCATCGGCTATATCAACAAAATCCTCGAGCTTTTCACCGTCCCATATTTTACCTGCCAGTCCGCAGATGTGGATCCTTACATCTGTCAGTTCTTTTGCTTCCTTAAAGAAATCAAGCCATGGTTTCACATTAAGCCGCTTTAATGAAGCCACAAACTTTTCCTTGAGTTGTTGATTTTCAGCCATTTGTAGCTGATCAATATCTTCTGCAATGTCTTTCATGAATGCCCTTGCACCCTGAAGCAATACATAAACGTCGACCTCCATATCATCAGCAGCAGCACCGCTGAGTACAATTCCGGCAGCTGTTAATCTATCTAAACTCCCAGAAAAAAGAGCCATTGTCATTTTTTTGTTTTCCATGATTTTAAAATTAGGTTTTGAATAATGATGTAAAAATGATCATTTAACAGACAGTATAGATATGTTTTAATGTGATAAAAACCAAAACATTTTGTGATATAGATCACATTTCGTATTTTTGTGGAAGGAAAAGTGGCATGGTACATTGATTGAACAATGCAACAATTTTTAAATACAATATTCCAGTCCCGACTTGTCGGGATTTCACTATTCCAAATACTTATATCATCATACTTACAGATAAGATTGTATAAAGTTTAACATGAACGTAAAATAATTCAAGATATGAATGAGATATTATGTAAGAATTGCACGCTCAAATCATCTGCTGCAAAAGTGCTTAGTGTAGCTGAATTGGAGAAGCTTGGAAACAATTGTGTCGGGGTAAATTTCAGGAAGAGAGATGTTATATTTAAGCAGGGGGCATTTTCATCAAATATTATTTATGTACGAAGCGGCCTTGTAAAAATACATATGACTGGCCCGGTTGAAGAGCAAATTATAAAAATCACAAAAGCTCCTTCATACCTTGGAATTCCGACTACATTTGGAGAGAAAGTCAATCAGTATTCAGCCACAGCAATTGAAAACACTACTATTTGTTTTATTGATATAGAGGTTTTTAAGGAATTCATTTTTATGAATGGACGTTTTGCATATGAAATCGTTGTTGAGCTCTGCCGTAATGAATTGAACTCATTTCAGAAATGTGTTAGCAGAACCCAGAAACATATCCATGGCCGTGCTGCTGATGCACTTCTGTTTTTTTCAAACGGAGTATATGGCGAAGATGAATTTGAATTACCATTATCAAGGCTTGAATTGGGACACTTTATAAATACATCCCGTGAAAGTATTTGTCGTATCCTGAGCGATTTCAGCAAAGCCGGTATTATAAATCTAAGTGGAAAAAACATAAAAATATTGAACAGAGATCTACTGGAAACAATCAGTAGGAATGGGTAGGAGGGGGAGAAAGATAAAAGATAAAAATAGATAGTTCACCTTGTGAGAAATTAAAAGTACCGAAAGAAATTGACATTTCGGACAAAAGAATACTGACAGTCGTGTGAATTGGTGAATTCGTAAATTTGTGAATTAGTATGTTTGGGTGTTGGGATTTGGGTGTGAAGTTAGAGGCTGTCTAAAAAGTCTATTAAAACATTTAACCACAGAGGAA
>CAZGOR010000049.1:0-15400 GCA_964527875.1 uncultured Bacteroides sp.
ATATATTCATAGGAACGACCCAGTTTTTCACCATCCATTTTTTGGAGGTTTCCTGCCCGGTTATAAGAGTAATTCACTTTTTCACCATCGGGATAGGTCATGGTATGTACACGGTTCCATGTGTCGTAGGTAGCACTCCATATCCAGGTACGCATATCTGATTCGCCTAGTTGAATGGTACGTATGGACTTAATTACCTGGCCGAGTTTGCTGTAAAAAAATTCCTGCCCCCCACTGGCATCCTGTATCAGTACAACACGTCCAGCACGGTTATGTGGTGCGTCTGGTGCCCCATAAGTATAATTTACCCTGTTTTGAATATTCCTCGGGTATACAATTTCTACCAGCCTTTCACGGTCGTATTTATAGTTTATGGCCCCTTCATTGGGGATTTGTTTTCGAAGATTAGCAGTAATTTTCTTTATTATGTTACCTGCACCATCATATACAAATTCTGTTAAACCGGCATCGGGTTGATTAACAGATATGCGGTTGCCAAGCATATTGTATTTCGATATGGTTTCGTTCCCCTTGGGATCGGTGACGGTAAGCAATTCACCAATAGCATTATATTCGAAATGGGTATAAATATCGTCTGTGTCTGATTTTTTAACAATTGCTGCCTGTCGCCCGTTAGCCTTGGTGTACTTCACAGATAAATGGTTTAGTGCATCTAACAGGCTATCGATATACATAGTTTCACCATTAAAATCTCCAATATTGTACGTATGTGTAGTGATAGAACCATCTGGCAGGGTAATCTGTAACATACGATCCAGCACATCGTATGTTGTTAAAGCTGGTTGTATGTTATCAAGATTGATATTGTATGTTGCCGGGTTTCCATCTGATTCAAAAACAGGCTGGTAAGCTTCTCTAACCCTACCAAAAGCATCATACATTACCTTGCCTGAGACTATATAACCTTGAGTATCTTCTGTTGCGGGATACTCAAACAATGAAGCGGTTTTCTTCACCTGTACCGGACGACCCAAACCATCAGTAAATGAATAGGTTTCTATGTTGGAATCATAAACGCTATCGTAATGCAGAGTATGGGCATAGGGTATTTCTGCACCCGGATAGTATTCAAAAGCAATGGTATAGGGTCTGCCTGAGGCCAGTTCATAAGGCCCGGTTAAAGCGATTATACGGCCGCTATCATCAAATGAGTATTGCATTTTCTGGTTGTTCTTATCTGTAACTTCAATGGGTACCCCCCATTTGTAATCGTATACAGCGGATGAGTTATACCCGTATGCATCCGTTATCTCCGTCACAAAGGAATGTACAGCTTGGTCATACTCATACTCATACCACATCCGTTCGCCCTGGTAATTGGCAGGGCGGGTAATTTTTGTAAGGTTGCCATACTCATCATACTCCATATCATATTGAGCGGTTTGGTCGTTGGTAATGAATTGTCGTATTTGTGTGAAATCGCCAAATTCATTTATCGATGTCTCGTTTTTACGCCTGAGACCTTCAATGGTAGAAACTTCCAGCAGCGAGGGGACAGAAAACAAATAGTTATCTGGATTACTATGATACTGAATGGCAACAGAATACCTGTCTTTTTCATTTCCGGAGGAGTAGTCAGTATAACCTGAAATATTCCCCAACGTATCGTAAGTATAGGTAACACTTGTGGTAATAATTGGCTCCGAAGCACCCCGATAAGAATATTGTCTGGTCTCTTCGAGTGCTACAAACAGAGGGGCACTATCACTTTGTGCAAATGTTCCGGGAAGAAGTTCGCCTGTATGGATATCATGTAAGGAATAGATGTATTGTAAGCCTTTTTGATTCCGACCTTCACTGTCAGTAAGAGTTTCGGTAAGCATCATGCCTTTGGTATAATAATCGCTAATGCTGAATTTTTGTTCCACCGTACGGTAAATATTGTTTTCGTTCCCGGTATCATGAAAATGAGTTTTTACAGAAGCAAAGCCATAAAACTCTCGCTCGTGGCGGTTATAGAAACCATCTTCATATTCGAATGAATTATAAGTTGTATCTATACCATCGCCTGCCAGGCCATCAAACATTTTTACCGATTTCAGGGCCAATTTTCCGCCCGGATGTTTATAAATGGCGGGTGTTAGGAGATAATCAAGGCTGAAATTACTGCCCAGAGGATGCTCTACTGTTTTCAAGATATTAGTACGGAAGATGGTTGATGATTTTACATATAACTCTCCTTCACTATCAGATGAAAGAAAGTCAGGCATTCCATCACCATCGATGTCTGCCAGCTGTGTCAGAGTATGGCTAATCCCACTGGTTACCGAAGCGGAAGGATTAATACATATTTTTATGAAAAAAATCGGAATACCAATACCAACAGTAAAACCGGCGTTAGCTGATTGTCCTACAGATTCTCCGGCATCAAGCGTACCAAGTCCGATCCATTCTTCAGGAGGTGCAAAACCACTGCCTGTATTAAAGTAAACATTATCTCCTTTAACCATATCTGGCAATCCGTCAGCATTAATATCCATAAAGGTCTCATTCGCTTCATTATCAGTCTTTGAAATAGCAACACCTGCTGTGAAACTGCCATTTTCAATATTTACACCAATGCCACCTCCATAATCCTGGCTTTCACCAACGCATATAGCATCAAAATTCCAATGTTCTGCCGGTGCATAAGAATATCCCAGGTTTAACCTTACTGTTCCATCAGAGTAGATCTTATCAGGCAACCCGTCACCATTTATATCCAGCCAGGTTTGATCCGTATTGTCATCATTGGTTGAGAAACTACCACTTATGCCAATTGATGATTTGGAGGTTTCCTGGGCAGATTCTGCGTTTTTATTGGTTTTAGAATTATCTCCGGTTTTAGATTTAACACTTTTGGAAGGAGTTTTAGAACCGGAATTATTTGATTTAGCATAAACATAACTGCCTCCAAGAGTAAATCCATCTGCTTCAGATTCAGAGTAATGATCACCCAGAGAATGGTTAACGGAAGAACCTGATAAAACGCCTGTAACTCCGGTATATTGAATATTATCTGTAGACAGTAAATCGGGGTACCTGTCTCCGTTCATATCCATCATATCTGTAATTATATTATCCTCTCCCCATGAATGGCTATATGATAAACTACTCAGACCACCAGCTACACTTTTTGAAGAGCTTTGAGTTACTTTTGTAATTGCATTTAATCCTGATGCTGAAAATACAATTGGTTCAACAAATACATTCTTTTCACCTAATCGTGAACTGGAAAGACAATCCGGCATAATATAAACCTGTTCGTCAGTACCCATATAAACAGCTTTTACCGCATAGGGTATCATTATATTAAAAGCCTCATCCAGTGGATTCTGCACTCCATCTAAATCAGATGAATCTTGCATAGAGGCAACATTATCATTTCGAATGTCACTTAGTCTTAAAAGACTTTCATCTATTGGAGAGGTGGCTCGTTCAAAATTTCCATTATAATCAAATTGCCCCCAGCCACGATAGAGGTGACCAAATATTTCATCCTGTGGATTAATAGGGCTGAAAACTGATGCCTTAAGGGGATTTAAAGTATCGGATCCAATTATTACATCGGCAGTATAAAGGGGTGCTGCAAAATCGATATCTGAAAAATAATATTCGAAATAAAGACTATCCCAAAGTTGTACACTGGCAATTAATGTATCTTCACTTTTGAACTTAGTTCCACCATTAAATGTATACTTTTTCTTTCCCACAATTCCATTTTTCAACTTCACAGATAAAATGATATCATCACCAGGCACAGGGTAGTTAAATGTCAGGGTTGGAGTGACTTTCATTGGATGCGAAAAATCATCAATACTATCCAGTTCTAAAGAGAGCATAAATGCAGTATCGGCAATTATTGGCAACTCATGCCTAACAGTATTATTAAACATAGTTGAGAATTCAGGTATGGCTTTAAAAGATAAAAGTGGTTCGCCATCAGTTACTGTAAGAGGAGTGCCATCGTCAATCCTGGTATATTCAACATAGTTATCCCATTTAATGTTACTCCAGTCTACATTTGTTGAAGACAAAACCCTGAACTGGATAAATTCATTTTTCAATACCTCAAGATACAGGTTGATCGAATCATTTAAAATATTCTGAGAAGGATTATACTCGCGATAAAATAAATTGGTCTGGTTTCCCAAAGTGTCTGTATAAATAATTTCTAGTTTTATGCTATCGGATGTAACTGGCTTAGAGAAAGCGGTTCTGATTTTTATTGCACCTGTTTTAGGCATGCCTATGGATTGCTGTCCGCTTAACACAAAATCTTCAGATGCTTTAAATCTTCCGATTTTTTTTCTGTTACTATCTTCCAGGTTTACCAGTGTGTCTGATCCGTTTATAGTATCATATAAAATTTCCGGATTCCAGTATACCTTATCGTAAGAACCATTAAACCTTGATTGAACCCTGAAATAAATTCGATCACCCTTATCTATTGTAATCGAATATGTGTCGGGTACATTTACACTATAATCATCAGCATCAATCTCAATACCCCAGAGCAGGGCTCCATTATGTTGAATGCTTACTTTTACTCCATCTTTATAGGTGTCGGCTTTGGCAATTATGCTGGTATCTTCGATCAGATGAACCGGAGCATTGATGCTTATATGTCCGCTATACGGTGCTTGCCACATTCTAACAACATCGTGCAAAGGAAATTGTGCTTCAAGTTTGGCCTGTTCTACGGCAGGATCAGGCAGAATACTCAGATCTATCTCACTATTGGCATATAATGGATTTGGAGTTAATTCGCTCGAAGTTGTAAAAACAGGATCACCACTTTCATTCAAATGATTAAAATATACAACACCATTATCAACCAGGTCAATTAGTCCATCTGCATTAAAATCATCAAAATAAACAGAGGTTTTGGTTTTGGTATTAACATTGTCATACCCTACAAAACTTGAAGGAGGATTTGCTTGAACACCCCAACCAAAACCTGAAGTTTTGCTAAAACTAAAATTATCAATCCCTGCTATCAGCTTTTTATCTCCGAACATTTCCTCACTGGGATAGGATAGCAAATTAGGCCGATAGTAAATTCCACCGTCTTTTTTGTAAACCTTATCCGGAAGCTCATCTCCATTTAAATCAATTAATGTCAGGAAACCTTCATTTTGGGAACCTTGATATGACACATTTCCACCGGCAGTCATACTTTTAAGAAACATTTTACCATCAAGTAATCCGACAGTGGCAGTAACGCTACCTGACCCCCCTACACTACCCGAGCCTCCTAATGCTGAAATATTATCAAGAAAAAGATTCAGGTACGGACCTTTCAGGTCTTCATCCGGTAAATTCCATCTCTTTTCGGGAGCAAATGGGATTTGTTCATTATCTACCTTAATATCATTGTAATAATCGAACCGGTGGGTGTAAAATTCATTTCCTGTGGCATCATACTCGGTTACACTTTCCAGTAAGGTCTTTAAGAAGACACCATCCTTGTATTGAAGCGTATAGCTGCGTATGGGATCATTGTTATAAGTTATTTCTATACGACGTAATAATTCCCGGTCGCGCAGGATAAATCCAAAACGTGCATTTATACTTGCATCTTTACGTTCATAAGTATTGGCTTCATCATCTCTTAGAAATGCGATTTTGTAAGGGCCCTGTTCCGCCTCATGACCCGTATAGGTTATTTCACTGATATAGATTTGCTGTCCGCCTTCTGCGGGTTTATCATACATATAACGTACAAAGTTATTATGCAGGTCACAGGTTTCTATTAATGCCCAATATCCAATATTCCCATTAGCATCAAAACAGACACCATTGGTTATTATACCAGTTCCCGGTAAACCTCCGTAAAAATTTCTAACTCCGTCTTTTGTTGTTACTTCCCACCAGTAATTTTTTGGATTATCACCATGCCTTATTATTTTGGAAAAACTCCCTTCTATTCTGGAATAGAAGCGTTTTTCAGGTATGCGGTCAATATATTCACTTCGGTGTGCAACGGGAGTAAGCTGTGATCCTGCAAATTGATAGGTTTCTGATTCCTTATCATTTAAATAACGGGGTACTCCCCAGTTAACATCAACCGAAATACCTGGCACATTGAGTCCCCAGCCATAACCAGTCCATCCGCTGTTTCCGTCACTACTATATTGAAGTGTCAACTGAGGTTGCATACCAGAACGACCCTCGGGTAATTTAAGGGGGTATGATAATTTTGCATTACCTTCGTTATTTGCAGTCGGAGGAGCAATTAGTGTTATTCCTGTAGTTGGATCTGCAGCTTTAATATCTTTTATTGTCGTTGGAACAAATCCTTCTGTTTCGGGAGATTCAGGGACTTTTATAATCCCATTGATCATGTCGGTAAAGTGTAATGTGCCGGAAACGATTAAACTTGATCTGTGGTTAATACTGTCGCGCTCCAGCGCTTTCCATTTGTGATCACTTTCATCAAAATAATAGGTGTAAACATCTTCATCAGTAAATCCTTCAGGAATTAGACTTTTGTCGTATGCCATGGCAATAGTCGCTGCTGAATCGAAAAGCATACCGTGTGGCAAAAAACGATAACCCGCATAATAATTTTTAGTTACATTGGTTATCTCATCTGGTATGGGAGGTAAATCTTCGTCCAGTAAACCGGTAATTGATAAACTCTTCGTTTGGTTCATACCACCGGCAGGTACACTAAGTAAAACACCATCCATGCAGATACTGTTTTGTATTCCCGGTATAAATTCTGCCGATTGCATGGTACGTCCGGGAATAACAATGTTATAATGAACTACTGGGGTTATAGCTTCTTCCTTCAGTGATCTTATTTCAAAAACATTTGTATTAAGTATTACAGGCTCCTGGTTATATGCAATTTCTTGTGACCGGGATATAATGATGGCTTTATCGTTATGATCAGATTGTGTAGAGCTATATAAAAGAGGAAAACAAATAACTGTTACTATTACTTTAATAAATGTATTTGAATGAAAACATTTATTCATTAAGGTGGTTGATTGAGTTGTTCTTACATTTATATAATCCAGGTTATTTATGGCCCATTAAAAGGTTACTGAACAATTAATTTCAGGCTCTCTTTTTCAATTTCTGATACCAGGGTGATTAAGTATATTCCTGGTTGATGTATTACATCATAATACAAGTAATACTGATCATTTTGCAGCAGGGTTTGTTTTAAAACAATGCCCGACATATTTGAAATAACAACATTTACATCTGCTCTGCGTTCAAGGCTCACACGTACTACAAACCATCCATTTACCGGATTTGGAAATAGTTCCACGTTTTTAAAATTTGGTCTGCCGATTTGTCTTACGTTAATTTCAAGGGTGGAATTACAGTTATTATCATCGGTAACAGACAGCAAATAATTTCCGGGCTGGTCAATTGTTATTTCTTCATTATTTACATTGGACCCGTCAGGTGCTGTCCAAGAATAGACATAATTTGCTGCCGGCATTCCTTCCGAAGCGTCAATAATAAGAGTTTCCCCTTCAACAAGTTTATACTGTTGGTTTACCTTGGTTTCCCATAGATGGGTATTGGAAACCCATATTCTTTCGGTATATATTTTATTATCCGCATCGGTCACCTGTAAGACATAAGCCCCCTGGCTGATGTCTTCGAAGATATGATCCCTTTTATATTCTTTGGCTGATACCAGAAAACGGTAGTTTGAGATTCCCTTGAGGATAAGCCTGAAGGGAGGCACTCCTCCTGCTATTTCTGTCTGTATTGCCCCTGATTGCGGCAAAGAGCATGTGGG
This sequence comes from uncultured Bacteroides sp., assembly GCA_964527875.1. Taxonomy (GTDB): domain Bacteria; phylum Bacteroidota; class Bacteroidia; order Bacteroidales; family SM23-62; genus LJUQ01. The sequence continues at coordinate 7,769 of CAZGOR010000049.1, forward strand.
CGATTGAATAATACTCCTCGTAAAAAATGGAGGAGCAGCAAGAAGCGTAAACAGATCATTGCCGGAACGGTCAACATCGATAACCACTGGACTGAATCTAATAAATCCTCCTGAGGAAGACAAGGGCAGGCATTGAACATATCCTGTTTGTCTGAAAGGATATTTTCCTGTTCCGCTTCTGTCAACCATCATCCAGTAGATTTCTTCGTCATCCAAAGGATCTATTTCGTTTAATGACAGCTCATTGGTCTCAAAATATAACGAATCAGTATTAAAATTGAATGCAGATATTTTCCATTCCCGCTGCAATTTTCGTATTCCGGATTCTTCAACAATGCGGAGTGGTTTGCCGTTATCACCCCAGGTTAAAAAACTGTTGTTTTTCAATTCTCCCATAACACCTATTTTCATTACACCAGGGGTTTGAGTGCTTTCAGAAATACTCTGGTTAAGTCCTGACAGATCATCCCTGCCTATTCCCGCTATATTCTGACTATAATCTGCATTCATTTCAGCATCCCAGATTATTTCTCCATTACTATTTAAATAAGAGACCGGGAATTCCTGGTTTAATGAAATACCATATTTCAGGGCTAGGTAGCTTTCAACTTTCTGCCGCTCTTTAGGTGATATAAACCTGTTAAAAAGTATAACTTCCGGTACTATACCACTAAAGACCGATACAGGCAGGTGTTGACTACGTGGTGGCCATCCAAACTGAAGCCTTCGTGATACAATATCCTGGTTTGTCGTTTTATTCTGGGTGTATGAATATATCTTTGGACATAGTTTCATATTTAAATTGTAGTTTGCATAGCGATATACATCCAGCGCGGCCATTCTCCGGTTTGTTAATACCATTTCAGCGGCAGTATCATTTTCGAGGCTGAAAATGATCCTTTCCCTAATGGTATCGTTCCCCTGGCATACCGTAAACAGACTAAAGGATTCTAATTTGCCAAGGTCCAGGGTACTGTTTATTGTATTGGTCCCTTCACTGAAAAATAGTGCAGGATTATTATTGATTGTTTTAAACATTCCTTTAATTACTAATTCTGTATCTACAGTACTGTCTATTTTCGATTTCCATAGGGCCTGACCAGGTTGTGTGCCTTCGGTGATTTCCCATACACAAGCTCCCTGAACACCTCCAGGCATTGTTTTTTGCGCATAAATAGAAAAAAATGGAATTAATGCAATGATTAAAATGACTTGCTTCATAGGAATGTATTTTTATGCTATTGAATCAGGGTATCCTATTATACATTTTAGAAAAGATCAAAACTCATAAGGTATTGCATACCCAAGTGTTACTTGGATTATACGGCTTGCATTGTTGTTTTCGATAAAATGAAAATTATTAACTTCTGTTTCCATTACATCGCTTATCCCATAATAATAACGAACATCGATGGATAAACCAAAGGTAAAGTCATATCCAACACTCAAACCCAGGCAAAAGTTAGTGCGGCCCTTTAAAACATCCCGCATTTGCTGCTGGATACGTATATCCGGCCCAAACAGGTCCTCTCCGTTAGATGTATAATAAAGGGCTCCTGGTGTTAAGTTAAAACCTATTTTTGGTCCTGCACCTAAGTGCAGCCCTTGTATGATATATGCTTTATACCAAAGTTCCAGATTGAGATAATCGTACTTTACGAGAAAATCATAATTTAAATCATCGATATCTGAATAATGCAATTTATTGCCCAACCGGGAATACGATATTTCTGAATAAATAGCAGAAATGGATCCTTCAAATTTGTAGTTTAAGTATACACCACCCGTAATGCCCCATACGTCACTATTTTCAAACGTATAACCGGTATAATACGATTCACTCACCAGTACCTTCGACAAATTTGTTATTTTTGTGTAAACAGTACCTGCTTTAATGCCAAATTGCATGTAGTTGGTTTTGTTACTCCTTCGACCGGACTGTGCCTCGATTCGGAAAATTGTTAACAAAACAAGTAACAGTGTAAATGTTTTTTTCATACAGTATCAATATTAAGTTTTTCATGGCTATTTTAGCTGTACTACTAACTTAACTTAAATTTAAGGCTTTATTAAAGTTAGTCACATAAGAGATAAGACATTATTTAAGCCCTCTGTCTGTCTTCTTAATTAAGACTAATTTCGACAAAATTCGTTGCATCTCAAAATATTTCTCTTCATCGTTTAATTAATGCTGATTATAACTTCAAATGCGATATTATTGAAAGGTTGAAGCCTTACTTCGATGCTACCCACACTTTGTTATGGAATTTGTTTTCGCCCCAAGGGGCGGGGAATTTTACCCTCGTCCGCCCTTTGGCGGATTAAATAATTTTATAACAAGGTACAATTTTATTTTTACTGTTTCTTACCAGTGTACGATTAATACCAACTGATTTTCACCCTTATGAGATCCTGATCCACCGGCTGGCGGACAGTATGACCGATATCTGCCTTTGGATACAGCCTTTACTGAAGATATAAAAAACGCACGGTGTGACTCCGAGTCACACCGTGAATAGATAAAACATGTTTATGTCAGAAAACCGGGAATTTATTCTTCGGATTCCCTCAATTGTATTAACATACCAATGCAGGGGTAATACTCTTCAATTTCCTGGTCGCTTGCTTTATGGTATAAAATGAAACCATATATTGGAAATTCCGGTCAAGCTGAGCACCTCATTCCGGAGCAAACTGAGCATATGATTCCGGAAATGGCTGAGCACCTGAAACCGGAACATAAACATCACATTATCAACTCAATTTGATTTTATGATTTACCTTCAAACAGACTGCTCAATTTAAATCGGAGATGGGTGCTCACTAACACCGGAATTTACATTATCGTGAGAGGACTAACTCTCTTGGTGAGAAATTCTCTGCCCTGATCCAACAGGGGAAAGAACTTTGTAGATCTTCAAATGAATCCGGAATTAATATTTCCATCACCGGTAAATCACTCAAATCATTCTGACTTTGATGAATGACCAGATAGTGCAAACTCATAAGTCCCTGAACCTACAGATAGATTTAAGAAGGAATTATCGATATTTGCATCCTTTATCCCTTGAACTCCGGGAACAAATGCTCCGTTTTCCCATATGGTTTTTTCCCCTTCTGTAAGAGAGATATTTTTAGAATCCAGGATTGGAATACTGATTGAAGCATCACTGTTAGCAGGGATAACCACCTTCAGTTTCAACAAACCTGATTGTTGATGCCAATGAGATTCAATAGTACCCGCTACAGTTTGAAGAGAAGCATCAACATAGGACAATCCACTGGGGATATAGGGTTTCAGGACAATATGTTTGTATCCCCGGCTTGTTGTGCCATCCGTCGGAGATTGAATACCCGCAAGATATTTGAAGAAGAACTCATCCACTGAACCAAACATCTGATGATTGTGGGAATTTCTCCCCTCCCATGTTTCACAAAGTGTAGTAAATCCATTCTCAATCCAGTATCCATAACTGGGATAGGTTTTCTTTGTAGCAACGGTATAGGCAAGATCAGTTCTTCCGGCATGAGCCAGAACAGGCCATAAATATTTTGTGCCAATTATTCCAGTATTCAAATGTCCTTCCCGGGTAATAGAAATATCATTAAGAACAGTCTTCAATACCCCTTCCCTATGTCCATCAGGAATTATATTTCCTGACAGAGCCAATATCTGGTAAGTCTGATAGATACTATCAGAACCATACAGGTTTGTTTCCGGATTAAAGAACTTCCTGTTAAATTCAGTTTTAACGGTATCCGCAAGCGCATGGTATCTGGCTGCATCTTCTTTTTCACCAAGAACTGATGCAATTCTTGATAGGGTAAAGGCATCCAGGTAAAAATAGTAGGTGCTCACGATGGGATGGTTCGGGCAATCCAATTTTCTCCCCGGGGCGCACCATTCCCCGAGAGACAACCAGTAAGTCCCAAATTCATTGATAACATAGGGTTCCTGTGGATTATTATCTGTTTTTGCCAGATTACGCAGATAGTCAATATAGTGTTTCATCCCAGGGTAATGTAAACTGAGTATCCTGGAATCATTGTAATACTCATACATCCACCACGGTAGAAGAATATACGCGCTTCCCCATGCGATTCCACCACCCATTCCCCCAATAAGTGTAGGAGAAGTATTTGGGATTCTGCCATTTTCCTGTTGGGCATCACGCATGTCATTCAGCCATTTGGTGTAAAAAGCAGCCATCTGGAAATCGTGAATGGACGCTTCTGCAATAACCTGTCCATCGCCGTTATATCCACCCTTTTCCCTCTGGGGGCAGTCGGTTGGATAACTATGCGTGTTTCCAATCTGCGACCAGACTGTAGCCTTGTGTATCCGGTTAAGAAGGGAATCGGAGGTTTCGAATTTCCCGTTTCTCTCGAGGGCTGAGTGAACCACCCTGCCTTCAACTTTTAGTGACTTAAGTTTTTCAGGATTATCCGTGGTCACTTCAATATACCTGAATCCTGTATAAAAGAACCGGGGTTCATAAATTTCAGTGCCCTGCCCTTTTAGCGTGTAATCGGTCCATATCTGAGATTGATAATTTCGTCGTTTACTCAGACGATCACCAGGTTTCAGCGGGGCTGAAAACATTGAATCATTGAGTGTCTCTGCTGCTTTAACACGCAGTGTAAGCCCTTCCTGACCTTTTACCTGTAGTCTCCACCATCCCGGAATGTTCTGCCCTAAATCAAACAGGTAAACTCCCGTGGCCGGATTTGTTTCAGCCACCGGAAGGATTGTCTGCACAACCCGGATTGGAGGCATAAGTTGAGAGCATAATATCCCATCAGTGCTTTGAACTACTTTAACCGGCTGCCAATCAGAATCTTCATATCCTGCAATTCCCCAACCGGCCTTTTCAAGACGGGCATCGTAATCCTCCCCGCCGTAATAATTATTGAAAACTATCGGCCCACTTGTTGATTTCCAGGATTCATCAGAAATAACATTAGTCTGACTGCCATCTTTATTTATAATGCTTAATTGAAATAAAATTCGCGGCGCGCCCATATTTATTCCCCCATTTCCCCAGCTATAACGCCCTTCGGTTGGTTTCAGACGGAATCCCCCGTTACCAATAATAATTCCTGCTGCATTCGGTCCTTTTTTCAGTTCCCGCGTAACATCATATGTAACGTAATGCAAGGTTTTTCGATAATCGGTGATTCCGGGGTCAAGGACATGATCCCCCACTTTTTTACCGTTCAGCTGAAGTTCATAAAAACCTGCAGCAGAAACATAAACAAAGGCCTGTCTGACAGGTTTGTCCAGTTCAAATTCTTTCCGGAGAAGAGGCGACTCAAGAAGAGTATCAGCAGCAGCTATCCATTTTGCACTCCAGTCTGATGATTTAAATAAACCGGTATGGAATAAAGCCGGTTCGCTCCAGCTACTCTGCTCCCCATCCTGGTTCCATACGCTGACAATCCAGAAATACGTCTGACCACTTTTCAGGGAGGAACCCTGAAAAGTGACATTAACCGATTGATCTGAAGGCACTTTTCCTGAATCCCAGATATTATCGGATTCGCTCTTTAAGGCTTCTTTTGAATCCGCAACTAGGATCCTGTATGCAGATTGTGATATATCTCTCCGGTTGCTGGTTATTACCCAGGAAAACCGTGGCATTAAAACATCCATACCCAGGGGATTTTCAAGATATTCACAGCGTAAATTCGTTACTTTCAGTTTCTGATCTGCAGAACAACTCCAGGTTATGATTAACATTAGAGAAAGAATCCCGGAAATGGTCATTAAAGATCTGAATGTTATTTTCATGTTTATCTTATTATTTTATTATGGTATTCCAAAATTCAATGTATTTCAATTTCGTAAAAAGAAAAATTCATTTAGAGGAATCAGCATTCAAGATACCAATATTCAAAACTTTTTTAATGTTTTTAGACCACTTTTTTAACAGTCGGTGGAAGATTTTAAAGTTCGACGCTTAGTGTATTGAGTTTCCCAGCAATATTTTTTTACTTTTTTATTCCTAAAGAGGTGCGACTGCAAATTCCTGTGTAATTGAGCCCCCGTGTCCGATCTAAATTGATTATAATCGATTACATTCTATTATAATCAATTATAAACGATTTTAATCATTTAATAATCATTTATAATCGTTTTCAATCCTTCCTCACCCTCCCCATCTTTTTCATCTCCTTCACTATCGTTGAGGTAAGCATCTTTGCGTATATCTGGGTGGTCTTTATGTCGGTGTGGCCCATGAGTTTCTGGACAACCTCTACAGGAACTCCTTTGTTCAAAGCCTGGGTGGCGAAAGTGTGACGGGTGACATGGTGGGTTATTGTTAAGATAGAATAAATGAATTCAAACCTTTTCAAGGTTGGGATTTATCCTATCATCCATGCCCGGCACTTCGTACAGGGTTATTCATAGTTAAATCCCTGCTTGACGGCCTCACTACGCCGTAGCTTCGAGAAGGCGATGCAGGCAGGCCTCCGGGATTTTGAAAATATTAATATTGCCTGATATTATTATTTTAACAGCTCCGCGATTTTTTCAATCGGTTGTTTTGAAGGTTCAAATAATTCAAGGATTGTATTTTTATCAAAATCTATAAAATCATCATAGTTGCCTTTTTGCCGTTTCTCAAACAACTCTGAATAGTGCTTTCCGAGACTTTTATCAATAATACCAGTATTAATAAAGTGTTGACCAAAATTATGTTTCAATCCGGCATGGGTTGATGTCTTTATTCCAATTTTTAATAATAATGCCCCAACAGTATAATAACAAGCATAGTACATACGGTTGATTGCGGTATTCCATAACTGATTCTCAATGAGTATATCAATCTCATTTAAAGTATTTTTAGCTTTCTCTATCCTGTAGTTAATATAATCTTCTGTTTTATAATCAGTCATAAAACTATACCTTCTTTCATTACGTTAAAATAAAATGGAGTTACCTTGTATTTTGAGTACCATTCTTTTTGTGAATAAATCATTGGCGTTATAACTTCACCTACTTCCAGTTCCAGGTCATAAAGAGGGTAGGCAATATTCTTATCAGTTTTGTTGTTAATGATTTCTTTATTCAATAAAATCAATAAATCCCAATCAGATTCAGGATGTGGATTGCCACGGGCCCTGGAACCATATAAAATGATCCTGGCATCCGGCTCTTTTTCAAGGATTATGCTTTTAATCTTTTTAATATGCTTTCTTTCCTTGTCATGATACAAATTTAAATAAAATCAAATAAAGGATTTTGAGAGGATAGCCTATTGATCTTGGATATGTAGAAATTCCGGTATAACTGAGCGCCTTCAGGAGAAAACTGAGCAATGATTCCGGAAATGAATTATAGCCTTAATCCAAGCATAAGCATTACAATATCTAAAAATATCAATAACTTTGTAAAAAATTGAAGAATTATGAATACTGCAGAAATTAAAAAAAACCTTCATGATCTTATTGATAGCATTGACAATGAAAATCTCCTTATAAACTTTTATGATCTTATAAAAAAGAGAACTTCAGCAAAAGAAGGACAATTATGGAGCAGATTGACAAAGCAGGAGCAGGAAGAATTGTTATCTACACTGGAAGAGAGTGAAAATCCAGAGAATTTAATCAGTCATGAAGAGATGAAAA
>CAZGOR010000050.1:0-15198 GCA_964527875.1 uncultured Bacteroides sp.
AACGGATTTGCAGGAGCAGAATATTTCGTATTACCGAAACTATCCGTTGGTGGCCAGTTTTCATGGGGCATCTCTTATGCTGTTTCAAAGGATAAAGAAAGAGAAGAAAAGACCAGGACCTTTAATATGGATGCCGGTAACATGGGCGGGGCACTGATGCTGACTTTTCATTTTTAAGATGAAATTAAAGTCATCATAAAATCAAAAATATTCACTCGCGAATATTTGCTCCGCAAAAATTTCACAACACACACCCACAACTCACACCTCGACTCACGACTCACGGCTCAAAATATCCATGCATCTATATCCAGCACATCAAAGAACAATACACCCTGTACCACAAACCTGAAGAGACGGGTTAAAGCATAAAGCAGGAAAGGTTTGAAGGGATAATGCAGTAAAGTCAGCGAAATAACTACCATTGAAAAAGGTGTGAAGGGAAACAATGCAGCAATGATGATAAAAGCTCCTCCCCATTTCCGGATGAACTGGAAATATTTATTTAGACGCTTTTCTGTATAAGCCTTAATTTTAGGCCTTCTTGAGATCAAGAATCCGATAAAGTAGGATATTATTCCGCCAATATAAGACAGTACACCAAGAATAGCCAGGTATATGAGAGGAGATTCGAATTTCTGGGTCCAGATCACAAAAAGATCAACAACCACAAGACCCAGAAAAGATTCAGAGATAAAGAATAAAAGAAGAACAAACCGGTCACTGAGCCTGTCGAGGACAACTTGAAAGATCCTTTTAAAATCAAACAAATAATTGCCTATAAAATAAACAATCAGGACAACTAAAGCGTAAACTAAAATTATTTTTAATACATTCCATCCAACGTATCTGTAAAACCCTTTTTCTTTATAATGATAATAAAGGTCCTTTATCCTTGATCTCGATTTGACAGGATCAGTATCTTTTCCTTGCATAGTATATTAATGGCGAAAAGTTTTTACAAAGATTAAAATATTTTGGATTCGAAAGATCAGTCCCGGGAAGGAACTAAATAAGAATCAGGTATGATGTGGAGTATCAAATATTTCACTCTTATCCCTATGTGCTTTCCCGAGTACCTGGGAAGGTTATTCGGCTTTGATTTTTGAAGATTCCATAAAATGCGGTTTAAATCATTCTGTGATACTTTTTAAATGTATTCTTCACAATGCCATATAACTTTGTCCGGTTTTGCGTTCATACATGTAAAACGGTTAGCACAATTTTTACATAACCCGGTAAAAACCGGATGTTCTTCCTCAGTTTTTGAATCATCTGACATTGGTTCTTCCGGTATCGGCTCAGATTCCTGAATTTCAAATTCCTCACAATAGAAAACCGGCCTTTTCCCGTTTTTTAAATAAATACATGTGGAACGATGTTTACATGTCTCACAGAGATCATTGTATTTCCTGTCTTGGGAATCTTTATTTTTCATTTCATTCGTTAAATTAGATTATTCTTCCAGTGTTACAGCAAGTCCGATGCCAATTCATAAAATCGGGGATATCATAGAACTAATAAATGAAGGAAAATCAAAAGAGCATTTTTTTAAAAAATTATTAATCAAAAAGTTATGATCAAAGTTTTATAAATAAAAATCAATACCAGGGATTTAATAAGTAAAGATAACGAGAAATTACAAACCGGGGAATTTTGAACCGCTGGTGCAAAATTCCCCGGTTAACTATTTATTATATCCGAATTTCTTTAATTTCTCACGCAATGTTTTCCGGTCAATACCGAGAATATTAGCAGCCTGTGTTTTATTCCCGTTTACACCTGACAATACATTCCGGATATATTCATATTCCACTTCTTCCAGGGTTCTCATTTTACCTTTTTCCCGTAATGTTGAGAAACGCATGATGGATGGCAGATCAGGAACATCAATGAGTTCTGTTTCGGACATGATAATAAGACTTTGAATAACATTTTGCAATTCCCTCACATTGCCTGGCCAATGATAATCTTTCAGTACTTTAAGAGCTTCATCAGTAAAACGTGGTTTTGGTCTGGAGAATTCCTCAGAGAATTTACCTGCAAAATGATCAATCAACAGGAAAATATCATCATCTCTTTCCCTCAGAGGAGGCAGGTTAATGTTGATGACATTCAGGCGGTAATACAGATCTTCCCGGAATTTATTCTTTTTAACCAGATCTGACAGGTCAACATTTGAAGCTACAATAACTCTTACATCAATCTTTTGGGATTTTTTTGATCCGACCATATATACTTCCTGGTCCTGAAGCACCCGGAGCAGTTTTATTTGCATTGAGGGGCTGGTATTACTGATTTCATCCAGAAAAATTGTACCACCATCTGCTGTATGGAAAAATCCACCCCTGGTATCAATTGCTCCAGTGAAAGTTCCTTTCAGATGTCCGAATAATTCACTTTCGATAAGTTCTTCAGGTATGCTACCACAATTTACCGGCACGAATGGATTGGATGCCCTCGGGCTGCAATAATGAATGGCCCGCGCTACAAGTTCCTTACCGGTCCCGCTTTCTCCGGTCAGAAGAACAGTTGCAGTGGTTTGTGATACTTTTCTGATGCAATCAAACACATTCTGTATCGCTTCTGATTCCCCGATGATTCCCTGCGCCGTTTCCTTTTTATTCACTTTGTTTTTGGTTAAAGAGTAATATTTTTTTTAATCTCGTACCTTATAATGGCTGAATTTCAACAAAGAAGCATGATAAGATAATATCACAGCAAAATTATGAAAAAAAAGGAAGGGCTGAATGATGCATGTTATTGAATATTTATTTAGAAATAAATTTGTATATTTTCATGTTTTAAACTGAAGTATAATTCAATAACAAGTAAACGCGTTGTGCAATTGAAAGAACGAAGTGATTGAATTATGGATTTGTTAGTAGAGCCGCACCGCGGCGCGGCTCTACTAATTCCTGATTATCAATATCGTTCATTCAATCGCACATCACTTAACAAATAATTAAAAGATTATATCATGAATACTTCTAATAAGCAATTTTCACGCATGAACACCCATTCATGCTGTCCTTCTCACAGACACGACGATCAAGTTTCAAACGGTTTGAGCCGTAGAAAATTTATCAAGGTTGTCGGAGGTACAACACTGTCTGTTGCAGCTTTGTCAGGCCTGACATGGAAGGCTCTGGCAGGTACAGGTTTTGAAGAATATACAGGAATCAAACGCCGTGCATTGGCTGTAAAACCTATCCTGGTATACAGTACCCCTGAATATAAATATCAGTCAAGCTGGAGGGCATGGGGAGGAATTCAGACTGAACAGGATGCTGATAAGGAGATCTCAAGAATAAAAGGTGAGTTGAGCAAACTAAAAGATAAAGCGGATTTCCCGTTATCATTTTTACCTGTTGCAGGCATTCGCGGTACTGGTGATATTGACGGAATTAATGATCTGGCATCTGCCGATGTTTTTCTTATATATGCAGCTGGCGGCTGGATGGATACATTTGATGCTTTACATAAAATGAATAAGGACATGATCTTTTTTTGCCGGCATAAGTCAGGGCCGGTGTATTTATGGTATGAAATTATCAGTCCGCGCTATCTCAGGCAGCATACTGACAAGCTTTCTGTAACCGGGGTAGACGAACAAGATGTGGTAATCGATAATCAGGATGAGATACTCTGGCGTTTGAGATCCCTGTGTGGATTGCAGAATACTCTGAATACCGGGATCATCGCAATTGGTGGTCCGGGTGCCTGGGCACAACCCAAAGGTGTTGTTCCGGAATTGGTTGAAGAGAAATTCAGGTTCAACATTCATACAGTATCCTATGATGAGCTGGGTGGTCTGATCAGGGAAGCCCGCAGTGATAAATATGCAGTTAGACGTGCCGAAGAACGGGCGGAGGAGTATCTCCGGGATAGCAGCGTTACATTGGAAACCAAACGCCAGTTTGTGGATAATTGTTTCATCCTGGAAGAGATCTTCAAAAAGATCATGAGTCATGCAAACTGCCGGGCCCTGACTATTAACGGCTGCATGAGTACAATTATGCCACTGGCTGAAACATCTGCCTGTCTGACACTGAGCCTGCTGAATGATGCGGGATACCTGTCATTCTGCGAGTCGGATTTTGTGGTAATCCCGGCTGGTATATTACTGGCTAATATATCAGGAAAACCGGTATTCCTGAATGATCCTACCTATCCTCATGACGGGGTTATTACCCAGGCTCATTGTACAGCCCCCAGGCGAATGGACGGCCAGAATAAAGAACCGGCAAGGATCGTGACCCATTTTGAATCAGACTACGGGGCAGCACCAAAGGTGGAAATGCGTAAAGGACAGATCGTAACCAATATCATCCCGGATTTTTTGGTCAGTCACTATATTGGATTAAAAGGCACCATCATTGATCATCCTTTTATGGATATCTGCCGTTCACAGATCGATGTAGGCTTCGATGTCGACAGCCATGTTCTGGCCAAACGTATGCAAGGATTTCACTGGATGACAGGGTATGGAGACTACCGGAAAGAGGTGGGTTATGCGTTGAAACGGCTGGGGATTGAGTGGGAGTCGATATAGTGGTTCTCAGTTTTCAGTTCTCGGTGGGTTTTGGGTTTAGAGTGTGGGTAAGAAGGTTCTCGGTTCCCGGTTAGTAGAGAAGGCTGAGGCTAAAGAAGCATTCAGGGTTCAGGGTGCAAGGTGTAAGGTTGTGTAGGTTTTGAGTTTGGGAGAGAAGGCAAAGGAAGAAAGAAATCCGATTGAAGATTAACGATATTTGATTTAAGAAGTTTTTATTACTTCAAAAATCTGAAATCCCTGCCTGTCAGGCAGGTTTCGACTTAATGTAACTGTGCATTTACTGCAATGTTAGAAAGACTTACAACATATTGAGGTAAATTTAATAAATTGCGGAATAATATTTAAAATGACTGTAAAAGAGCACAATGAATGACAAGGACATAAGATGGGAACAGCGTTTCTCCAGTTTCAGGAAAGCTTTATCCCAGCTGAAAAAATTCATTGATAAAGGAAAATTATCGGAATTGGAAGAGCAGGGTCTGATAAAAGAATTTGAGTATTCATATGAGTTAGCCTGGAGTGTAATTAAAGATTATTATGAGTTTCAGGGTGTAAGTGATATTCAGGTCAGCCGGGATGCTATCCGCCTGGCATTCAGGCGAGGTCTTATTGAGGACGGTGAAAGCTGGATGAATATGATTGAAAGCCGCATAAAAACTTCACATACTTACAATGAAGAAACTGCCAGAGAGATTTCTGAAGCAATCGTGAATACTTATTTTAATTTGTTTGTAGGGCTGGAAGAAAAAATGGAAGGATTACTTTCAGGTTAACACCAGGAATGATTGAACCAACAGGATCATGAAATTTGGACTAGAAGAAAATATTATTGAAAAAATAACTGAAGTATTTGCTTCTGTTTCTGAGGTTGATGAGGTAATTATTTACGGATCACGTGCAAAAGGAGATAATAAAAGAGGTTCCGACATTGATATTGTCCTGAAAGGAGAAAAACTGACATTAAATGAACTCAACAAAATAAGCATTGCTCTGGATGATTTGCTGCTTCCATACACGTTTGATCTTTCAATATATCACCGTATCTACAACTCCGAATTAATTGACCACATCCACAGGGTCGGTAAAATTCTCTATTCCAGACATAAGCAATAATCTCTCATGAAACCCTTTATTTCACCGGATTTAACTTCTTTGAACTTGCATTCAAAACCAAAAGGATTTTCCTTGGTTAGTTGTAAAGAATAATCCCCGGAATATGCAAATTCTGATGATCTTTGTGGTCCACCCTTAAATTCTACACTGTCTTTTTCTGAAAGTAGATAAAGGGAATTATCGGATAAGATTTCACAATTGCATACAACCGGATAAATGGAATAGGGTCTGGCACTTTCCAGCTGGTGCCAGATGATGCAGATAGAATCCAAACCGAATGGAAGGTAACGCTTATACTGAAAGGATTTCAAAAATTGGTAACCTGTAACTGGTCCGAATGAAAGTACATATTCATCTTCCGTGACAAACCACCAGCTTATCCCGTCTTTCTGGTGTGGATTAAAAGGTCCTGCTTCATACCAGGCATTGAATTCAAATCCGCCATCGATTTTATAAGGGCTGATATTTTTTTCATTTAAAAGATAATCGATCGCTTTCCATCTGGCACGGTTCCAGGAAAGATAATCATGTGTGGAAAGTATACTGAAGAACGAGAAAATCAATAAAAAGAAACAGGAACTACAAATCTTCTGACAGGAAGAGAAATTTTTTCAGGAATGAAGAGTATTAATAGACATGTGGTTACAGGTAAAGTGTAACGATCAAAAAATTGATTATTTAACACTAGAAATACCAGATAACCCAGGGAAATTATGAGGGAGACACCTTGCATGAGTCTTAGGCAGTTGGGATCATTTTTCCTTAAATTTATCTTTAAATAGGTGAATTGACCGATTAATCTCATGAGGATAAGGCTCATCGTAATGATGATCATAACCTGTAAACCATGCCAGAACCAGGCAGGAAGGGCAGGACTGATATTGTCGCCCCAATAAGCATCTTTTAATAATTTGGGCCCGAGACCAAGGTTATATAAAATATTTCCCAATGGAAATACTTTCCAGGCACTTAAAAATCCGGCAATTATCAAACTATCAAGTATTACGAAGAGTAGTAATCTCGTTTTTGTGTTTGGGAATGATATTCCTGGCAGGTATAAGATAAATAATGGCAACAACAGAAAACAAAGTACCCAGCCATATATATATGATTCTTTCAGATTCAAGGTTCCTGAAAAACAAGAACAGGGATAAAAGAAAAAAGAAAAGGTAATAAATTTCTGTCATAAATGTAAAGGAAAGGTTGAAATACAGGGGATTAAACATGAAAATAAAGCTGATAACCAGGGCAATTTTATGATCAGGTGTTATCATTTTAATGATCTGGTAAAACAGAAAAACTGAAGCAGCACCCGTTATTAATGTAAGAATCCTTAATATCTCAAAAGAAAATCCGAAAAGTTTGCATACAATTGTGCCGATCAAAGTTTGTGCAATCAGGGTTTGTGGAGGCCAGTCGGATAAAATCAGCTTTCCTTCCTTACATAAATGGTAAAGATCTTTAGAAAAAGCCCAGTCATCATTTAATGAGAATTCCCCAAGTGGATTGACAATAATAATGGCAATAATACATATTTAGTATTAATAACAGACTGTTTCTGATACTGATTCTGACAGGTTTCATTTACATGAATGATCTCAAATAAATTTAATACTTTTTATTAATATCAACATGTTTGGGGAGTTATTGAAAGCAATCCAATAGAAATATTCCGGATCTTCCGGGGAATATTTTTTGTGGCCGATTTTCAAAAACAATTTATTGCACAGGTATTAATATATCCAAATATCGCTAAAGGTTTCCGGTTTGGTGCCCTGGTGAGGTTTTTACAAAAGGTGATCATGGGTGAGAGGATTGAAATGAATGATCCGGAATTTGACAAAGAATTTGCAGTGTACGCTGAAGATGAAGAAAATGCAAGAAAGCTTCTTTCAGCCGCATTCCGGCAATGGATGATTGATTTCAGGACCAGAACGAACAGTCAGATTTTCCTGTCATTTACAGCGACTAAAATGAACATTGCCGTTTATCTGCGTAAGAACCTGTTTGAACCCGGGATTTTCAGAAAAGTTACAGACTATGACACTGTTTATGAGAGCTTTCAATACATTATGCTGTTTGCTAATCTTTTGGAGGATATGGGAAGAAAAGTAAAAGCATAATGAGGTTTCCTGTTCAAAGTTTTTAGTTCAAAGTTAGTGTGGGTGCATGGTGATGAGTGTGTCTAACCACAGAGGACACAGAGATTTAACAGAGGGCCACAGAGAAAAATAACACTGTGGTTCTCACTCTTTCTCTGTGTTCTCTGTGGTTAAAATATATTATTTAGCATGTGTTGTAATTAAAAAAATATCAAAAATTATGTAACAGATCCTGATCTCAATCGTCCAATATACAGATCATAATATCAAAGATATGAAAAAGATATTCCTGCAATTTTTGTTGATCCTTTGTATATCAGGATTAGCTGCCCAATCCCCGGATATTAACCGGCTGTTTACTTCCTATCGGGGTGAGACGGATGTTGTATCCCTGTATGTTCCAGGCTTTCTTTGCAGATTAGGTGCTGCAATGGGCGATATAGATGATATGGAACGGGAACTGTTATATTCCATCAGGTCCATCAGGATACTGGTTTCTGAAAATCCCGAGCTGAACCGGCATGTGAATTTTGTAGAAGAAATTAATCCGGGAAGACTGGGAGACAATTATGTCTTATTGCTCACGGTTCATGAATCGGATGAAGATGTGTTAATACTTGGCAGGGAAAATAACGGGTATATCCGTGATCTGATTATTGCGGTTGGTGGAGATGAAAATGTCCTGATCTGCATCAAAGGCAGGATGAATACGGATTTGCTTGATATCCTTTATGAAGTTACCGGCATTCAGAATTGCCGGTATACGAAAGAAATTTAATTTTCCTGCTGCCCTTCTATTTCTTACCTGATTTTCAATGCCTTTTTAATTATCATTGACTGCACAACTTTTATTTATTAAAAGTTATTATAAATAGCGTACAGAGAACAAATTGTTCAACAATAATAATTATAAAAAAAAATACTGCAATCGATTGCAATCCTAAAATTTTTTTTTATATTTGATAATAACTTTTAATTTTTTGAACCAGGAGTTATTCCTTGTCAAATGAATATTGGTTTGAGTGTGAACATCCTAGACAAACTACACTTGGTAATATTCAGGAATCATCTGAATATTTTTTTTCATTTCACCTTTTCACCATGTTAATCTTTGATTTATTTTAATAAGTAACTATTCAGTCAATTTATTTTTATTCTGAAAATGAGAACTCAAAAAACTTAAATATTACCTGATTAACTAATTTTCTATTTTATGAAACGAAGAAATTTTTTAAGAAACAGTTTAGCAACTACAGCCGGCACATTTATTATTCCAACAATAGTTCCATCCTCTGTGTTTGGTAAAGATGCACCCGGCAATAAAATCAATATAGGACAGATTGGTTGTGGCAGGATAGCCCGTGGGCATGATCTTCCGGGAACCATGCGAAATGATGTTGTACGGGTAATTGCCGTGAGTGATATAGACAGTAACCGGATGAAAGACGGGAAAAAACTGGTAGAAGAGTTTTATGCCAGGAAAGAAATAACCGTTGATGTAAAGATGTATGATGATTACAAAGAGATGCTTCTCAATCCTGAGATCGATGCGGTAATCATCAGTACACCTGATCACTGGCATGCTCAACCGGCTATTGAAGCAGCCCTGGCAGGTAAGGATATTTACCTGCAGAAGCCCACATCCCTGACGATTGCAGAAGGCAGATTAGTGAGCGATGTTATTAAGAAAACCGGCGTGATCCTGCAGATGGGTACCCAGCAACGATCATCCGAGCAATTCCGGATTGCAGCTGAATTGGTAAGAAATGGAAGGATCGGGAAATTACATACTGTGAAGATAGGTTTGCCGGGTGATCCTTCAGGACCGGAAGCGGAAGAAATGCCGGTTCCTGAAAACCTGAATTATGATATGTGGCTGGGTAGCACTCCTGAGATTTTTTATACCGAGATAGGAGTACATCCACAAGTGGGTTATGGACGTCCCGGATGGTTACGCCGCGAACAATTCGGGGCAGGCATGATCACCGGTTGGGGACAGCATCATTTCGATTCGGCAGCCTGGGGTATGGATACAGAATATACCGGTCCGATATCTGTGGAAGCTCTTGCTGAATTCCCGAAGTCAGGATTTTGGGATGTACACGGCGATTTTATGGTAAAAGCTGAATACGAAAACGGTATTACAATGTATACCAGTGGCGGATTTCCCAACGGGATCAGGTATGAAGGTACAGGTGGCTGGATATGGGTCTCCAGAGGCAGCTATGTTGCTACCCCGAGTGATCCTGTTTCACAGGAAAGAAGTGCCCGTGCACTTGATGCCAGTGATCCGGAAATCCTTACTTCGGAAATTAAAGAAAACGAGATACATTTATATAGAAGTGAAGAACAACACAAGAACTGGATCGATTGTATCCAAAGCCGGGAAGAACCCATCTCACCGGCAGAAATAGGTCACCGTACCTGTAGTGTATGCCTGATCAGCCATATTGCAATGAAATTACCAAGAGAACTTTATTGGGACCCTGATAAAGAACAATTCATTAATGATGATGAAGCCAATTCCATGCTCAGCCGGCCACAGCGGCATCCATATGGAACAGAATATATAGAAATAAGCTGATATTCATGAAATCTCTATTTATTTTATTATTGATCAATTAACTTATTAATCTAACCTAATTAAACTAAATCTATGAAAAAAATCTTGTTAATCTTATTTAGTGTAATTTGTTGTTTTTTCTATTCATTTTCGCAGGAAACAACAATTACAGGTGTGGTTACTGACGCCGCCAATAATGAATTCCTGGCAGGTGCCTATGTCGTTCTTGAAGGCACCACTGTCGGATCCATTACCGGGGCGGACGGCAGTTATTCGATCACTGTACCTTCATCTGATGAAAAACTTGTTTTTTCATTTATGGGTTATACTACCCAAACGATCAGCACTGAAGGTCGTACGACAATCAACGTCCAGTTAACACCTACTGCTGTAGGTTTGGGTGATGTTGTTGTTGTTGGTTATGGCACGCAGCGA
Source organism: uncultured Bacteroides sp. (assembly GCA_964527875.1). Classification (GTDB taxonomy): domain Bacteria; phylum Bacteroidota; class Bacteroidia; order Bacteroidales; family SM23-62; genus LJUQ01. Next base: position 10,769 of record CAZGOR010000050.1, read on the forward strand.
AGAGAGAATATTACAGGTGCTATTTCTTCTGTCTCTAATGTAGATATTCAGGAGTTGCCTGTCATTGATGCCGGTTCGGCGCTGCAGGGAAGAGCCACGGGAATAGTGGCTTTGTCTGCCGGGAACCAGCCCGGTGAAGGAGTTACCATCAGGGTCCGCGGACGAAGATCCCTGACGGCTACCAACGAACCTCTGTATGTTGTAGATGGTATCCCATATGAGGGGAATATCGTCGACATCAATCCCAGGGATATCAAATCCATGGAAGTATTAAAGGATGCTTCTGCAACTGCCATTTACGGATCCAGGGGTGCAAACGGTGTCATCCTTATCACTACTAACCGTGGGGGAGACTTTCCAACTACGGTTTCCTACACGGGGCAATACGGTATTACAAGTGTACTTGCACTTCCGGATATGATGAACGGAGAGGAATACTACCGGTTGAAGGAAGTGGGTGGACGTCCCTTTCAACCCGAAGAACTGGATGCATATGCCAGAGGCGTTTCCACTGACTGGATAAGCCTGGTGTTGGACAATGGATACCAGCAGAACCACCAGCTGAGTATCCGTGGTGGTAGTGAAAACACCGGGTTTGCTCTGTCTGCTAACTACTTCAATGAACAGGGAGTCATCGAAATCCAGGATTTTACCCGGTATACTTTCAGGGTAAACCTCGACCAAAAGGTATTTGACAGGATCAGGGTGGGAACCTCTACCCAGGTATCCAATTCGATACAGAACTGGGGCTCGAATCCATACGGAACTGCTACGGCTTTGTCCCCGCTGGCTGAACCCTATGATGACAAAGGTAATATGGTATACCGTCCGGGAGCAGACCCGTTGCTGTGGAATGCACTTGCGGATTATGTTGAAGGAAATGTAATTGATGAGCGAACAACACTCAGGGTGTTCAGTAATATTTTTGCAGAACTGGATATCCTGAAAAACCTGACATACCGTATGAATTTCGGTCCTGATTTCCGCGAATATAGGCGGGGATTGTTCGAGGGGAAAAATTCAATTTCCCGCCAGGGAGATATTCCCAGGGTGCAGAAAGAGCACGAAAGAACTTATAACTACACCTTTGAGAATATCCTGACATATAATCTTGAAAGGGATAATCATGATCTGAATTTTACTGGTCTGTTCAGCATACAGGAATCGAAGTCTGAAAGCACCAATATATTTGCCGAGGATATACCTTATGAAACACAACTGTTTCATAATATCGGGACAGCGGAAACAGTACTTGAATTTGGAAGTGACCTTGCCGAATGGGGAATCATGTCGTTCATGGGACGTGCGAATTACGAGTTCATGGGAAAATATATGCTTACCGTCACTGGACGTTATGACGGCTCATCACGGCTTGCTGAAGGAAAGAAATGGGGCTTCTTCCCATCTGTGGCATTGATGTGGCGTATTAGTAATGAAGCATTTATGTCCTCCCAGAATTTATTCTCTGATCTGCGCCTCAGAGCAAGTTATGGTGTAACAGGCAACACCGGTATTGATCCCTATCAGACAAGAGGATCATTATCCAGGACGATTTATTCCTTCGGGGGTGCTGCTGGTTACGGTTATGCACCCGGCACACTTGCAAATCCTGACCTGAGATGGGAATCATCTGCTACAACAAACATCGGATTGGATTTCGGATTAATACAAAACCGCATAACAGGGAGCTTTGAAGTATATCAAACCAATACCACAGACCTGTTGCTCGAAAGACAAATACCCATCACCTCAGGATTCAATTCAGTCATGGAAAACATTGGTGAAACATTGAATAGAGGATGGGAGTTGAATGTGACTGCCAGAAATATTTCTGTTGGTGATTTCAGGTGGGAAACCACACTTAATCTTTTTGGCAACCATGAGGAGATTGTGGATCTGTATGGCACAAAAACAGATGATATAGGAAATGAATGGTTTATAGGTGAACCGCTCTCTGTATGGTATGACTATGACAAAATCGGTATATGGCAACTGGATGAGGCCGCTGAAGCGGCTACGTATTTTCTGGATCCCGGTGAGATCAAGGTAAGAGATGTGAATAATGATGGCCTGATCAACCAGGATGACAGGGTCATTATTGGATCGGATATGCCCACCGTAACAATTGGATTGGGATCCCGGTTTGAATACAAAGGTTTTGATTTCTCATTCTTGCTACTGGGCATATACGGACACACAATCTATAATAATTTTGAGATAGCCAGGACCACTTTGCAGGGCCGTTATAACAACCTGGATGTGGATTACTGGACAGAGACAAATCCGACCAATAAACATCCCAAACCCGATGGTTCCGTAGAATATCCGCTGTACAACACTTCAAGGGGATACTATTCAGGGGATTTCTTAAAAGTTAAAAATGTTCAGCTGGGATACACCATCCCGGAATCGGTCACATCAAGGATCAGAATAAAGAAACTGAGAGTATATGTGAATGCTGACACCCCAATTTTCTGGTCACACCTGGAGGACAACCTTGATCCCGAAGTATATGGTGGTGAGGTAGTAGACGATGTTCCCTCCACCCGGATGTACTCATTCGGTATAATGCTTGATTTTTAATTTTTAATGATTCATAAAATATATAGGAAAAATGAAAAAAATATATAAAAAAATGAAAACATTGAAATGTTTGTTGTTAGTGGTTATCCTGACGTTACTGGCCTCAGTTTCCTGTGATGTCCTGGAAGAGGAAATCGTGTCGGGAGTGACCGTTGATACCCATTACGGTACACCTGAAGGATTCGGGGATGCGGTAAATGCAGCATATGAGAGGTTACGTGATTTTTATGGCGATGAGGATGGCTGTGAAATAACTGTATTCGGAACGGATGAATATACCAATGGCGGGCATGGAGGAGCTCATGATATCAATAAGTATGAAGCAGGATTGAATGCAGAATCCAACACTTTCTGGGATCCCTGGCAGAATCTTTATATAGGGATTAATACTTGCAATGCAGTGATTGAGCGTGCCCCTGATGCTGACATACCGGAAGATGTAAAGAAGATAAGGGTAGGAGAAATCCGTTTCCTCAGGGCTCATTTTTACTATCTTCTGGTTGAGTTTTTTGGTCCTGTTCACCTGACCCTCGAAGAGACAACCGGCGTGGAAACAGAAGCCAACCGGACGCCTGAAGATCAGATATACGATGCCATCATTGCAGACCTGGAATATGCCATTGCCAATTTACCGGTCACCCAGGAAGAGTTCGGGAGAATTACCAAGCCGGCAGCCCAGCACCACCTTGCACTAATATACCTGACACGGGCATATAAATCCTTTGCTGAAGCTGATGATTTTAGCAAAGCTGCAAATCTGGCTGTGGAAGTCATAAATAATTCAGATCATGCGCTTCTGGATGACTATCAGCAGATCTATAACATTGAAGATGCCAATGGGAATTTATACCACGGGAATGAACAAAACGAAGAGATCATTTTCTCTGTGCAGTATGACATTAATCCACTGATGAACGACGAGGGTAACAGAACCCATCTGTATTTCAGACCCTGGTATGAAGTATATGACAAGGGAGGACTGGTTCGTGCCCTTGGTCACGGATATGGCCGTCCATGGATCCGTTTCAGACCAACCCCCTGGATGCTCGAGAATTTCAGACCGATAGATGTTGATTCCAGATATTACAAATCCTTCCAGATTGTCTGGTATTATAACATTACAGATGGCATTCCTGAAGGAGCTTCGGTCGGAGATACATGCATATGGATAACCGATGAGGAACTCGATCAGGCGAAAGTTGATGCTATAGAAGCACGGATTCCCGGTGTTACAGTTTTCAGCTGGAACCTGAATGATTTTGGTGAGCCCTGGTGCTTGTGGAATGATGAAATACCAAATAACAATATAAATATATTCCCGTCACCATGGAAAATTGATGACAACCTGCGCTCCTCTTTGAATGCAACCAATGGTTCACGCGATTTTATTGTGTTCCGGCTTGGTGAGACCTACCTGCTTGCTGCTGAAGCCATGCTGGGAAGAGACGGTGATGGAAGCAATGCTGTTGAATATATCAATGTGGTCAGGCGCAGGGCAGCTTATGACGGTATGGAGGCTGCTATGGAAATTACTGCCGGAGATGTTGATCTTGACTTTATCCTGGATGAATGGACAAGGGAATGTTTTGGAGAGCAGAGCCGGTGGTTAGACCTTAAACGAACAGGAAAATTGCTTGAACGTTTTAAAGCATACAATCCGGACGCAGCACCAAATATTCAGGATTTTCATTTGCTACGACCAATCCCGGCAAATCAACTAATCAGGTGTACGAACGATTACGGACAAAACACGGGTTATTAAAGGGTTAGGTTTGTTGATAACAAAGGCTGCCTTGGGGCAGCCTTTGTTTTTTTAAATATAAAATAATAACTTCCGGGAACCATAG
>CAZGOR010000051.1:0-14987 GCA_964527875.1 uncultured Bacteroides sp.
GGGATGGAGAGATGGAATAAGAAGTAAGGAGTAGAGAGTAAGGAGCAAAGAGAGATGAAGAGAGGGAGGGAGGGAGAGATGAAGAGAGGGAGGGAGGGAGAGAGGGAGGGATGGAGAGATAGAGGGATGAAGGGAGAATGCAGGATAGAAATCCCGAAGGCCTGCCTGCCGGCCTCGCTCTGCCGTAGCTTCGCGAAGGCGATGCAGGCAGGGATTTAACTATGAATAACCCGGTATGAAATGCCGGGTTTGGATGACAGGAATGATCTGAACCCTGAAAGGGTTCAACATATTATGATAATCAGTTAAGAAAGCCAGGCCGGATGTTATTCCGCCTCAATATTATAGGAGAATTACTTTCGATATAGCACAACCATTTTATTGTCAGAACATTGTAATAAGAGTTCGCTGACAGTTTTACTGAAAACCGGATGAATTAAATCAGGATCAACCTCAACCAGTAGGATCAGGGCAAACTTTCGTTCATGCAATAATGGATGCGGAATTTTCAGATTCTCTTCATCGAGGATGATATCATCATAAAATAAAATATCAATATCCATATTCCTGCTTTCATATAAACCAGGATTTCTCACTCTTTTAAAGTGTTTTTCAATTTTTTGCAATGATTTGAGAACACCATGAGGTGACTGAGATGTTTCGACCATCAGACACTGGTTCAGGAACTGGTCTTCATGATCAAATCCCCATGGTTCAGTCTCATATATTGATGATTTCCTGAGTATAATGCCGATTTGACCGGTGATCATTTCACGGGCCTCCTCCATGAACTTCATCCTGTTGCCCTTGTTGCCTCCAATCAGAAGATAAACTGTATTCATTCAATGATCTATTGTCTGAATTATTTAACCATGATATTATTTTTCCCTGGTGTGCTTAATCAGCAACTACTTAAATTTGTTTGTGATATAAACCCAAAAAAATATTATCTCAAATGATCAACATATCCTTATTTAACCTACAAGTTTAAAATATTTTTCGACATGTAAAAGCGGATATCTGTTAATCCATACACAACTATTTTATTTATCTTTGAAAATCACAAGAACAATTAATTTTCAACATAAATCAGTATACTAAAATGAAGGACTTTTTAAAATATACTCTTGCAACAATTGTAGGTATTATTGTTGCCTCGATCATATTCTTTTTTTTCATTTTAATAATTATTACTGCGGCATCACAGGAAAAGCCTGTCCAGGTCAAGCCAAATACTATTTTATATATGACCCTCAAGGAAACCATCGTTGAACGGGCTCAAGATAATCCGTTTGATATTTTCCCTTCGGATGGTCTCTCCGCAATGAAACAAATAGGGCTGAATGATATACTTGACAACATTGAGAAGGCTAAAAATGATGACAATATTACCGGAATATATATAGAGACTTCCTATATAAATACCGGGATAAGCACTATTGAAGAGATTCGCAACGCACTGATTGATTTCAGGGAATCGGGCAAATTTATTATTTCATACAGTGATGTTTACACGCAGAAAGCATACTACCTCGCATCCGTTTCGGACAAGATCTACTTAAATCCTGCGGGAGAATTAGTATTTGCAGGTTTAGGAACACAGATCACGTTTTTCAAAGATGCCCTTGATAAACTTGGTATTGAAGCACAGGTCATCCGGCATGGTACATACAAATCTGCCGTTGAACCATTTATGTATAACCAGATGAGTGATGAGAACCGGGAACAGATCCTTGTCTGGATTAACACCATCTGGGAACATATGCTGCTGGGAATTGCCAGTGAAAGAGAAATCCCTTCTGAAACACTTAACAGATTAGCCGAAGATTTCACGATCCGAAGTGCCATGCATGCCATGAAGAACAATTTGATTGACAGTTTGAAATATAAAGATGAAGTAATATCTGAACTAAAACAATTAACCGGCATAAAAGAAAAAAAGGATCTGAATAGTATTACCCTTAAACGCTACACAAAAGTTCCCAAATCCAGAGAATATAAAGGCCTGGCTAAAGACAAGGTTGCTGTTATTTATGGTTTTGGCAACATTATAAGAGGTAATATGGGTGAAGGTACGATCAGTTCGGAAAGAATCTCAAAAACTATCCGGCAGGCCAGACGCGATAGTTCGATCAAGGCAATTGTTTTCCGTATTAATTCAGGCGGGGGTGGTGCACTTTCATCAGAAGTGATCTGGAGGGAAATGAGCCTTGCAAAGGATGTTAAACCTGTTGTAGCATCCCTTGGAGATGTTGCTGCTTCAGGAGGATATTATATTATTTCACCGGCTGATACTATCGTGGCACATCCTACCACCATTACGGGATCAATCGGTGTCTTTGCAATACTTCCAAATGCTCAGAAATTTTTCAATAAAAAGCTTGGCATTCATGTGGATGTCGCCAAAACAAACCAGTTTGCCGATTTTGGCTCCCCTTTCAGACCTTTAACCAGTGAGGAAAAGGAAGTGATCAGATATGGTATCCAGCAAGTCTATGATTCCTTCATATCCCATGTATCAGAAGGACGTGGCATGACCTGCAATCAGGTTGATTCAATCGGACAGGGCAGGGTCTGGAGTGGTATCAATGCCATGGATAATGGACTGGTAGATGTATTTGGCGGATTGCATACAGCTATTGATATTGCCGCAGAAATGGCCGGACTTGAAAAATACAGGATTGTTGAACTTCCGAAACTTGAAGATCCTTTAGAACAAATATTGAGAGAATTATCAGAAAATGCCAAAATGTGGGTCCTGAAAAAGGAATTGGGAGAACATTTCAAGTACCTGAAACAGCTCGAGGACCTGGAAAGTCTTTCAGGTATCCAGGCCCGATTACCCTTTGAGGTGGAACTTCATTGAAAAAATACTTGAAAATGTCTAAGGCTGAGGCAAAGGCTAAGGAAGAGAAAGAATTTTTATAAGTTTAATTTTAAGTGAGCTGAAATTTGAAATGAGCTAAAATTTGAAATTGTTACAAATCTTTCCAAATTCTTTGCTCACACTACAATTTTAGTCATATAAATTTTAAATTTTAGGCATTTACTATTATCCTATGCTTCCCGGAACTCATAACAGATGGGCCATTCTTTTATATCCATTTTCATTACTGTATGGACTGGTTGTATATATGAGGAATTTACTTTTCGACTACCAAATCATTAAATCAAAAGAATTTGATATACCGGTTATCAGTGTTGGCAACATTACTGTTGGAGGTACCGGGAAAACACCTCATGTTGAACATCTTGTCCGATTCTTAAAAGATAAATGCTCGGTCGCTGTCCTCAGCCGGGGTTATAAGAGAAAAACCCGGCATTTCATACTTGCAGATGAGCATTCAACTTTCACGGAAATAGGTGATGAACCCTGTCAAATCAAACAAAAATTTCCGGATATCAATGTGGCTGTTGACAGAAAAAGGGTACCTGGCATAAAAGAGCTGATAAAACACAATCCTGAACTTGATGTAATCATACTCGATGATGCTTTCCAACACAGGTATGTAAAAGCGGGATTATCAATATTGCTCATCGATTATAACCGGCCCCTTTCGGATGATTATCTTTTGCCTGCAGGCAGGCTTCGTGAACAACCCTTTGAAAAAAGAAGGGCTCATATCATCCTTATCACAAAATGCCCTGACCGCCTGAAACCCATTGAGCGCAGAATCATTGTAAAAGAACTGAATCTTTATCCCTTCCAGCATCTCTTTTTTACTAAAATAAAAGATGACGAACCAAAACCTGTGTTTCAAATCCAAAGCAAATCCCTGAGCAGGAAAGATATCAAAATGATGAAACCACAAATCCTGATGATAACCGGTATAGCATATCCAAGATCGTTTAAAAAATTTGTTAGGAATTACTCTACGAAAATCTCAGAAATGATTTATCCCGATCATTATGAATATAAAGAAAAGGATATCGATAACATCATATCTTCCTTTCATTCAATGAAAGGGAATGAAAAAATAATCTTTACAACAGAAAAAGATGCGATGCGCCTGCAAAAATTTACCGATATTGATCCTGTTATAAAAGAAAAATTTTATTTTATACCGATATCTATTAGCTTCCTTAATGAAGATACCGACAATTTTAATAAACAAATCATAAATTATGTTAGAAACAATAAAAGAGACAGTATCCTTTATAAAAAATGAAACGGATTTTCAGCCTGATATAGGAATCATTCTCGGTACAGGCCTTGGAGAAATGGTAAATGAAATAGAGAAGCATCATATCATTCAATATGAAGACATCCCAAATTTCCCTGTATCTACCGTTGAAGGCCATCATGGCAAGTTGATCTTCGGTAAAATAAACGGGAAAAAAGTAGTTGCCATGCAGGGACGTTTTCATTATTACGAAGGTTATACAACACAACAGGTTACATTTCCTGTCAGGGTTATGAAATATCTCGGGATCCGCTATCTTTTTGTTTCAAATGCCAGCGGGGGAGTGAATCCGGATTTCGCGATCGGTGACCTGATGATCATCAACGATCACATTAACCTGATCCCTAATCCCCTTATTGGAAAACATTATCCGGAGTTTGGAGTCAGGTTCCCCGATATGAGCAACACATATGACAAAGAATTGATCAATAAAGCCATGAAAATCGCACGGAAAAATAATATAAGTGTAAAACAGGGATGCTATGTTGCAACGACCGGTCCCACTCTTGAAACACCGAAAGAATATGAATATTTCACATCTATCGGGGGAGATACGGTTGGTATGTCAACAGTGCCTGAAATCATCGTTGCCCACCAGATGGGAATCATCTGCTTCGCCATCTCAATCATAACCGATTTGGGAATTCCAGGAAAAATCACAAAAGTAACAATAGAAGATGTTCAGAAAGTAGCCGGTGAAGCTGAACCCAAAATGACATTGATCATGAAGGAACTTATAGCAGGTTTATAAATAATTGTACCCGGTTTTGCTGCAGCAAAACCGGGTACAATTATTTCCTTCTAACAGATAGTATACATGTTTTCTTTATTTCCCTTACCCGCCCTTCCAGATCAAAAAACCTGATAAAAACAAGATACATACCCATTCTAGCTCTCTGACCATGATCATCTAACCCATCCCACGTTATGCATCCAGATGTACCAACCAATTGATTATCAGTAAGTTTTCTGATTAATCTTCCTGTAGTATCAAATATCCAGATACTCATTACACATCCCTTGTAACCAAAGGAATACCAGATGCTGGTAAAATCATCTTTACCATCATTATCGGGAGTAAAGATCTCCGGTTCAATTTTTATACCTGAATGAATATTTATATTCGATACAGATTGCGAATTACTGTATCCGGGCGTGGAAAAGCCGGTATTTTCAGAAGCTGAATGCCAGTTGTCCAGATCACTGGCAGGTCTGTCATAACTGATCCTTTCCAGGGAAATTCCTTCTGTTCCGTTCAACAACGAAAAATGCATTTCACGATGATACCCGAACTCATCAATGATATTCAGCCACATGTCCATGATAACCACGGTACCCCGGCTATCATTACAGACCGGCATATCCGGAACTTCAATCAGTGTGCCCCCGGTTCTGGTATATCCTGATACCATACTGAAGATATCTGACGTGAGCAAAAGAAATTCACCCGGGAAAAACAACCTGCTCCCTTTATAAACAGGAGTCCAGGAAGATATTATCCCCGTTTGTTCATCTCTCTTTGCAACTATCAGATACCCCAGATCGATAACTTTCTCTGAATGATTATATAATTCAAGGAATTCGGTTTTCCCCGGAAGCGGATCAAACATGATCTCTGAAATCAGGATATCTCCTTTTAACGGAAGCTCAGGTTTGCCTGTTTTGACAGGTTCCGGGACATTAAGCCTGTTACCAGCACAATCTTTCAGTTCATCCGATACCGAAATACGATAGACTATACCGGGTCTTAAAGGATCATTTAATACTAACAATACAGATTGGTAAGCAGGCTCCTGTAAAACGATTTTCTCGGGATATCCAATATCATGATCTATATAGAAATTATTGGGCAGATATTGTGTTGAACTATCCATTGGTTCTGTAAAAACAATTTCAAGGATCGAATCTTCCGGGATTTCCACAAATGATATTCGAGGTCTGATGGTATCCGGGTTTAATCCATTAACTGAATTCATGCTGCCCGGTGTGCCCCCGGATAAATCAATACTCCCCGACCAGTTTTCGCCTCCCCCGCAGATCCTGTCCGGATCTATTCTTTCAATAGACCACCCACCCGATCTGTAATAATCGTTACTAAACCATTCATTACTGTAGTTAAGCCAGCAGATCAAATTACGATTCTGATCCCAGAGCTTTATCATCGCACCGCTGTTTGGAAGGCTCGTCCGTGATGTAAATAATGGCACACAATTCCCGTAATTGCTGAATATTTCTTCAGCATCTTCATCAACCAGAAGTAAAAACGCTCCTGATTGAAGAAGGATATCAGGAAATTGTCTGATCGTTTTTCCACATTCAACGGTCCATCCCTTCATGTTGATGTTATAATCAGAACGGTTGTACAATTCAATGTATTCATATTCAGGCAACCCTATTGATGGTAAGGGATCGGCCATGATCTCACTGAAGATCACATCATTTTTCTTTGGTATATAATACATAAATTCATATTCCCCAGCCGGTAGAACATTCCCTTTCTGATCTTTCAGATCACTTATCTGAAGTTTACATGATTTGCCATCGGGAATATCGGTCTCAAAAACAAGTTTCAACTGATCCTGTTGTATTACTATAATCGCTGATGGATATCCTGGCTCAGGCATCACAAAGAAATTTTTTATGTTTTTTAAGCTCACGGTATCAATTTTTTCTGAAAAGAAAAGACACAGGGTTCTGCTGTCAAATATCTCTATATTTATGAGTTCCGGGGGAGTAGTATCACGAAAAAAAGTACCGTTAATCAGGATATCATCAATCCATATCTTCTGATCCTGCCTGGAAGAATATTTATAATATAGTCCGAAGTGTTGCATTTCAACGGTTCCCTCATCCATTCCGCTTCCTGCCTCAATCATTTGATTTAAAATCCCTTGTCTGCCAACAAAAATTTTCCATTCACCCTTCACTGATCTGCTGACACTTATGACCGCCATGTCATTCCCTATCTCCTCCTGCCAGTTGCATCCGGTTGTTATTAACGGAATCCCCTCCCCATTTCCGATCTTCCATAGTTTCAACAGATCGTCCGAACCATGATAATTTACACCAATGGCATATCCCGATGCATATCCCCCGGGATGCATCTCTGTTGCATCGCCATCTGAGACAATAAAAACCGCCCAATTATTTACCGGAGACGGATCATAACCATACCTGATTTTAAATTGCCATTCTGCATTACCTGCTTCTACGTTGAGACTGTCGATACAGATACTAATCTGGTCATGACCGGGATCAGGATTATCATAAACATGCATGAGTGAGAATCGACCCGAAAGGGCGCCAACTGCTGATGTATCCCATGAAAAGAGACTGCTTGATATCCACCCTTCCGTTCCTTTCTCTTCAAAGTCGATCAATAACTGTCCTGAACACAAAAAAGAAAACTGAAAAAAAACAATAACCAGTCTTTTCATTTCAAAATATTATTATAATTTTGGCATTTCTAAATTTTTGTAAGTTAATCGGAAAGATTACTTACATTTTTTATATATTGTGTTACAAAATCGAACAAATTGATATTCAGAGATCGGCAGATCCCGGCCATGTCTTTGTTAATGTCTGTAAATCAATAATTTCGTTTAAACCATATATCTGTTTAACTTTAATCAAAAATCTATACAATGAAAGTTGCCGTAGTTGGTGCTACCGGCCTTGTAGGCCAGGTCATGCTAAAAGTTCTTGAGGAAAGAAACTTCCCTGTTACAACTATTTATCCAGTTGCATCGGAAAAATCGGTAGGTAAAGAGGTAGATTTTTTTAACAAAAAGCATAAAGTTATTGGAATACCGGAGTCTATTGACAAACGTCCTGCACTGGCAATTTTTTCGGCAGGGGGTCAGACATCGCTTAAATGGGCACCTGAATATGCAAAAGCAGGAACTACGGTGGTCGATAACTCTTCGGCATGGCGTATGGATAAAACAAAAAAACTGATCGTGCCCGAAATAAACGGCCAGATACTGACTGCTGAAGATAAGATTATTGCCAATCCTAACTGTTCGACTATTCAGATGGTCCTGGCTCTTGCACCTCTTCATAAAAAATACAGGATTAAAAGGGTAGTTGTTTCAACATATCAATCTGTTACCGGAACAGGTGTAAAAGCAGTCCGTCAACTTGAAAATGAGCGTGCGGGTATTCAGGATGAGATGGCTTATCCACACAGGATTGACAAAAATTGTCTTCCTCATTGTGACGTATTTCTGGATAACGGGTATACCAAAGAAGAGATGAAGATGGTAAATGAAACAAGGAAGATATTCAATGATGACAGTATCCAGGTTACAGCAACTGCCGTCAGGGTTCCTGTCGTAGGCGGACATTCTGAAGCTGTAAATATCGAATTTGAAAATGATTATTCACCGGATGATATACGAAACCTGCTTTCTGACACTCCAGGCATCATTGTACAGGATAATCCTTCAAAAAACATATATCCGATGCCTTGTGATGCTGAAGGGAAAGATGAAGTATTCGTGGGAAGAATACGCAGGGATGAATCAAGGGAAAAATGTCTGAATATGTGGATTGTATCTGATAATCTCAGAAAAGGTGCAGCCACCAATGCTATTCAAATCGCAGAGTATTTAGTTGAGAAAGGTTTGTTATAGGAAAGGATAATAAAACCTCCGTTTAATGCGAGAATAGATGATAAAAAGTTAATTACAAATTATTCATAAATACATTATCATCCCTGGAATAATGGAATGATGGAATATTGTAAAATAAAAATTCTGAATATTCAAGTATTGCATTATTCCAGTATTCCAACATTCCAATCATCCAAGATTAATAAATCAAAAAAATAAGGAAGTTCTAAGTTTATATATAATTAAAGCTAATACAAGAAATCATCATAGGGATAGCGCTGGGTGTGTATTTCTTTGACTTTATCATAAAGCAGATCCCTGATATTTTCAATATTTTCCTTCATTTTTGCAGAAACAAAAACACATGTACCATTGCACCGGGCCATCCATGTACGTTTCAGGTCATCCAGACTGAGACTTTCCCGGGTAAATGAAATCAGATCACCGTCAATCTCCAATCCATTATTAATAGCATCTATTTTATTAAACACCAAAATAACCGGTTTGTCATTGACATCGATCTCGTACAAGGTCTGCTGAACGATCTCAACCTGCTCTTCGAAATTAGGATGGGAAATATCAACAATATGAAGAAGGATGTCTGATTCTCTGACTTCATCAAGTGTGGATTTAAAAGATTCCACAAGGGAATGCGGTAATTTCCTTATGAATCCGACAGTATCTGACATCAGGAATGGAAGGTTACCGATCACGACTTTCCTGACTGTTGTATCAAGTGTTGCAAATAGTTTATTTTCCGCGAAGACTTCTGATTTGCTCAGTACGTTCATCAGTGTTGATTTTCCCACGTTGGTATATCCCACCAGTGCTACCCTGACCATTTTTTCCCTGTTTTGCCGCTGGGTTCTCTTCTGCTTATCAATTTTAATAATATCTTCTTTCAATTTGGCGATCCTGTCACGGATAACTCTCCGGTCTGTTTCAATCTCTGTTTCTCCGGGTCCTCTGAAGCCGATACCGCCACGCTGCCTTTCCAGATGCGTCCACATACCACTCAGCCGCGGAAGAAGATACTGGTATTGTGCCAGTTCCACCTGTGTTTTAGCATGTGCCGTCTTGGCTCTTTTTGCAAAAATGTCAAGAATCAGATTTGTTCTGTCAAGTATCCTGCAGTCCAGTTCTTTCTCGATATTCCTTATCTGACTGGCAGACAGTTCATCATCAAAGATGACAATATCTATTTTCTTTTCAACTATAAAATCCCTGATTTCATGCAGTTTCCCTGATCCCACAAAAGTTCTTGGATTCGGATATTTCAGTTTCTGCACAAATTTTTCTACAGGTACGGCTCCGGCAGTCCAGGCAAGGAGAGCCAGTTCGTCAAGATATTCATTTACGATCTGCTCATCATTCGAATCGTCTATGACACCGATTAGAATTGCTGTTTCAGTTTTTGTTCCGGTTATAACAGGTTCACGCATATTTAATCACTCCTCCATCATTAATGGGAGTCGGGGAAATCAGATCAGGCCTCAGCTTAAAAATCACTCGTCTGTCTCAAAGAACAACATGCCTGTTCCTGTAAAGTGCATCCTGAATGGCAGGTTTAATTGTTTGAGTGGTATTGAAGATCATTTCCATATCAGTTGGAAACGGAATGTATTCGGATTCTATAAGTTGTTTAGCTTCATCATCCAGTGCATCAACATCACCAACCGCCCTTGCTGAGATGTGATGAAACACATTCTCGGCTCCAATAGGTTCTTTCTTAAGAAGTTTTCTTGGATTATTGGACAGGAACTCAACATTGCCTTCTATCCGTACAGATTTATGTTGTTCTGTTTCAATCAGGGTACAGGACAGTGTTTTGTATTTTGGAATTTTAATATCATTCCCTGCAGTATCTTTCATGACATTTCCGCGTGCATCAAGCACATATTCAAAACCATCCTCCACCTTTTTATTATACATTTTGTCCGACTCTTTTACATTATCAGGTGAGACCATGATGGATTCCAGGTTAACGAATATTGTATAATCGTAATTAATATCTTCATTCAGGTGTTTGAAATGATATTCCACCCATTGCGATTCAAGGTTATCAGTATTGATTTCCAGCAGATCTTCCTCAAAGAGAGGATCAAGGTTAATCACGGTCATATTATTAACCATCACGATAGCACGGCTCATCCCTTTCTCCCTGCATTCTGCCATCATTTCATCCAGATTAGCAAACTGTCCCCCCGAATACTCACTGGCCATACTCAGTTCCTCATATGCCTGCCGGTATCCTTCTTTGGTATTGAGGTCCATGAGTTTCTGTGCGTTATTAAAATAATACTCTGCTGCCAGGTTTTTTGCGGCGACAATCTCGGCATCATAATCTACATATTCATATTCTATATATCTTCCGTTCAGATTGATAGGAAGCACTGTACGCACCATGCTTTGCCTGTTCTTAAGACTTGTATAGAGCCTGAAAACCTCATCATAATTATTCGGATTATTTTCAAGCTTCAGAAATCTGATACGTTCCAGATCCCTTTCATTTGCTATCCTGTAGCAGCGGTCAAGAATCTCCGCTTCTTTTGTATCTTCAGGATTTTTCCTCAACTGCTTGACGGCTTTACTAATGGCACCATCATAATTCC
Source organism: uncultured Bacteroides sp. (assembly GCA_964527875.1). Lineage (GTDB taxonomy): Bacteria > Bacteroidota > Bacteroidia > Bacteroidales > SM23-62 > LJUQ01. Next base: position 11,410 of record CAZGOR010000051.1, read on the forward strand.
CCCTCTGCATGAGCTTTTTGGAAGAAGCGCAGGAAGAGAGAATAAGTATCATGGTTAACAAATAAGCAATTCTTTTCATGTTTTTTGGATTATAATTCCTTTAAAAATAATAAAAAAAACCCTGATAAAGCATCAGGGTTTTGCTAATATGTATCTTAACCATTATTGTAAAACAAAGTTGATCGGGAAAGTAAACTGTACCTTGACCGGTTTTCCTCTTTGTTTGCCGGGTTCCCATTTCGGGGATGACATGACTACCCTGACAGCTTCTTTATCGAGGGCCGGATCCACACCCCTGACAACGACAGCATCAACGATTTCTCCCTTGGAGTTTACAGCAAACTGTACATATACCCTGCCACTGATCCCATTTTCTGCCGCAATTTCAGGATACCTGAGGTTTTGTGCGATCCATTCGCGGAATCCTTCCTGCCCTTTTCCCTGGAAGCTGGGCATATCTTCAACGATAAAGAATACTTCTTCTTCCACGACTTCCTCTTCCTCGGCAAATTCCATGATTTCAATCTGCATCTGTTGATCAGCTTCAGCATCCTCAATGATCAATTCATCTTCAATCTCTACATCGTCTTCTACAATATTCAGAACTTCAGTAACTTTCGGTGGAGAAGGTGGAGGAGGTGGTTTTACTTCCTGTTGCCTTGTTATAGGTATGATCTCCTCTGTCAGGTCCATGTCTGAAAGCTCTCCAAGGGTATTAGCCGTACTGGGCCTGCTGGTCCATTCAAAAGCTATAAGAATAATAGCCAATACAATAACCAGACCTATCTGGGTAAAGACACCTTTTTTCTTTTCCAGATCCGCTTTTTCAGTTTTTTTGGTTACCATTTTTATTATTTTTTTTAAGCGCTTAAATATAGTGAATTATATCATTTAATTCAATACTTCTGCCACACAAAGTTCATCTGGAGAATATATTGAAAACCCAATTTTTACTTTATAAATTAACCACAAAAATCCTGCCAGAGACCCCTATATTACTGATTTATTCACCGGGTGACTGGCAGTCAACCGGTGAGTGATCTACCAGTCTTAAACCTGACCGGTTCAAATCAACCTGACAGGGTATTAATCACTCATACACTTGCTCTCAGGAACCAGAAACCAGAAACCACAAAAAAGCCGCAAATTTGCGGCTTTTTTGTGGAGCATAGCGGGGTCGAACCGCTGACCTCGTGACTGCCAGTCACGCGCTCTATCCATCTGAGCTAATGCCCCAATGCGTGCACAAATATAAAAAAATATATTTTACACCGCTTCAATCGTTGAAGGCGGTTTGGGTGCAATATTGTATGTAACACTCACAACGCCTGGCACTTCTTTAATAATCTCACCTGCAAGTTTTTCCAGGATTTCAAATGACAATCTTGTTGGTGTGGCCACACGCGCATCGGTACTGTCCCAGCAACGTACTTCAATCTGCCGGCCATAATCGCGTTTACCATCACGCATCCCTGTTACACGGTCCTGATGAAGAATGGCCATATACTGGAAAGCACCTGTGTTGCCAAGCAGCTTCTCGACTATAGCAGTTGCTTTACGGACAATATCCAGCCGTTCCCCGGTCACTTCACCGATAATCCTTGCCGCAAGTGCCGGTCCGGGAAATGGAATACGCCCGAAGGATCCTTTGGGCAATCCGAGTACCTTTCCAACAATTCTCACACCATCTTTACGAAGCTGAATAAGTGGTTCGATAATCCGGTAACCAAACGCTTCCTGCGGATCAATACCAAGCTGCTCGAACACGTTGTGCTGACGCTTGATGCCGGCAACAGTCTCATCCACATCCGTCAATATAGTCCCCTGAAGAAGAAATTTTGCCCCGCTTTCTTTCACGATGCGGCCAAAAACTTTTTTATAAAATGTCTGTGTTACTGCTTCACGTTTATCTTCAGGATCGGTAATACCTTTCAGTGCCGAAAGAAATTCTTCCCGGGCATCAACAATTTCTACCTTAACACCCAGCTTACCGAATGAATCGACAACAGCTTCAGGTTCTCCCTCACGCATCAGGTTATTGTCAACAAATACTGTCTTGAGCCTGTCACCAAGAGCCCTGTGACCAAGCATGGTAACCGTGGATGAATCTACACCACCCGACAGGGCATTGATGGCTATCCCATCACCTACAATATTTTTAATCTCATTAACCTTATCGTTAATAAACTGTTCCGGACTTAGCTCTTTTACTGTAATTTCTTTGATCATAAAAATAAATTTTTTATGAGTTATATGTATAATGCATTGTGTGAATATACCAAAGATATTGCAATTTCAAATATTTGCTTCGCTATACTTCCACCACGGAAAAGTTAACTACCCTAATCATTAATGACATGGATAGTTCAACAGATCCTGTAGTCATGAAGAATAATAATATATCTTTGTATTAATAATACAAAATAGTTTGTATTAATAAAATAAATTATTTTATATTTGTAAAATAAACTTGATAATGATCATAAAGGAAACCATAAAGGAAGTTTATCATCATCAGGAAAATTTACTAGCCGGTGCAGATCTTGGAATAGAAAGGGAACTTTTGACAAATATGGCTTTCTCTTCCAATCATGTACTGATAATTTCCGGGATCAGGCGCTGTGGTAAAAGTACTCTGATGAAACAGTTTTTACATAAAAAAATATCCTCTTGTTCCTTTCTGAACTTCGAAGATCCCAGACTTGATAATTTCGAACTGCAGGATTTTATTAAGTTCGAACAGATTATTGAGCCTGAAAAAACAGAGGTAATTGCTTTCGATGAAATCCAGAATGTTACTGGATGGGAAAAGTACATAAGATCCAAACAGGACGAGGGAAAAAGTATTATTCTTACGGGATCCAATGCATCTCTGTTAAGCAAGGAGTTTGGTACTCGATTAACCGGCAGATACCTGAGAAAAGAACTTTTCCCTTTTTCGTATTCCGAGTTTCTGCAATTCATGAAAGCTGAGCCCGGAACAGAATCTTTCAGCGATTATCTTGATACTGGCGGTTTTCCTGAATTTTTAAAATATCGTGATGAAGAAATACTTTATCATATTCTGGATGATATTATTTACAGAGATATTGCAGTACGTTATGGAATACGTCAGCATCATGTCCTGAGACAAATGGCTATTTATCTTATTAGTAATTCAGGAAAAAAATTCACACTCAATTCTTTGTTAAAAATTTTAAAAGTTGGTTCAGTAAGATCTGTAGCTGATTATTATTCATATTTTGAAGACAGTTACCTGTTGTTTAGTGTTCCGATTTTCAGTTATTCTCTCAAAAAGCAGTTGGTTAATCCCAGGAAAATCTATTCTATTGACACAGGTCTTGCAGGAACAAATTCAATCTCTTTGTCAAAGGACCTTGGAAGAAAACTTGAAAATCTCGTTTTTCTTCATTTACGAAAATCTTATAAGAATATTTATTATTTCTCTGATGAAAAAGAATGTGATTTTGTAATATGCGAAAAGGGGAAAGTGATACAGGTCATTCAGGTTTGTTTATCTTTAAATCCGGATAATCTCGACCGGGAAGCGAATGGAATAATTTCAGCACTGGAAGCTT
>CAZGOR010000052.1:0-14888 GCA_964527875.1 uncultured Bacteroides sp.
ATATTAACCTTGATTTTCTTCATCTTCATCGATCAACTGATAGTGTTTCAACATACCAACAAAATCGTAGAAATATTTCTCGAAACTTGCTGCATCAATTTCATATTGGTTGGTGAAATGAGCGGTAATTTGATCTATTGTTTTCTCTTCTTTTAACAATTCGAGTATTTCCAGTCCCACCTCATTAAGGCTAAATGAATCGCCGGTTGTGGGATTAAAAATAAATCCTGATTCGCTGATTGCGATGTTCTTGTTTAATTTCATAATAAACCGAATATTTTAGTACAAATATGAAACGAATTAAAAATTAAACTGTTATGAAATTCTGAAAAAATGTTATAAAATTTTGTATAATGCACGGTAATAGCAATGAGGAGATCAATATAACTTATCGAGAGGTTTTTTACTGGCAGGAATATTTTCTTTAAAATCGCTTACAGAAAGACCGGTGATCTTTTTAAATTGAGAAGATAAATATTGTACGCTGGAGTAATCCATCATAAATGCAATTTCACTGAGTGTAAACTCACCGGAAAAAATCAGTTCTTTTATTCTTTCAATTTTCTGAAGGATGATATATCTTTCAAGAGTTACAGATTCATGGGCGGAAAATAGACGAGACAAATACTGGTAGTTATAACCCAGTTTCTCAACCAGGTAATCAGCTTTTCTGGCTATGGAATCTACATTATTCATATAATGAATGAGTTCGATGATTGCCGTTTTGATTTGTTCTACAATTTGTTTTTCCCTGCTCCGGATTATTTCAAGGCCTGTTGATTGGACTATTGCTTCTATCTTCTGTATGGAAGTTTTGACAGGATCATAACTGATCAAAGCAGAGCCAAGATGGATATCATGTACAATAATTCCTTCTTCCTGCAATCTCTCTCTGAGCAGGATCATGCAACAGTTTGAGATCATGTTTTTAATATACAAGGTTTCAGTAATGAGTTTCTTTTTTTCTTCCATATTAGTAGCACTAACTGCGAAATCATCAAATTTCTACTGCATAAATAAATAAGTTACCTGGTCATGGACGTTTGATACTATATATTAATGTTTATAAAAAGGGAGATTATAATAACAATCTCAAATGTTATTAATTACACTGTATGACTGTTAAATCTGAAAGCCATAAAATCATAAATAAATAGTATTTTCTGACAAGTTTGGTTATTGTGAATCAATAAAATTAAAAAAGAGTTGTTACGGGATATGAAATTTTATTTTGCTAAACCATTATATTCATAACCCAGCGAATTAATTTTGAGCTCGATCTCACTGAGGTCAAAATGCTTACCCGAAAGATTCACTTTTCCGCTTCTGATGTCAGCATCAACATTGCTGATACCCGGGAGTTTACGAAAATTCTCTTCAATGGTTGTCTTGCAATGATTGCAGGACATTCCCCTGACAATGATTTGTAAATTTTCCATTTTAAGATCATTATTATTTGATACGGTTGATGTATTCATTTTTGGTGAAAATAATTTTTTCCCAAACTTTCTGAACAAAGCATTCAGTATTAACAGGAACAGGATAATACTGGAACCGATCTGTAACCAGTGGGGCAACAGTCCGTGTTTATGCTGAATTCCATGAAAATATTTCAGGGGATCTGTAAAACATTCCCTTGGAAGGAATTCATTGACCAGGATTCCAAAAAACAAAGCACCTGTGATAATTGTTGCAAGGTAGAAAAGAAGGGTTCTTCTTCCAAGTACTTTTCCGATCACAGTTATAGTAGCTGCGTTAGTGGCTGGTCCTGCCATCAGGAATACAATCGCTGCACCGGGAGATAAGCCCTTGAGCATGAGAATGGCAGCAATGGGGATCGAGCCTGTGGCACAGACGTATAAGGGAATAGCCGCCAATAATATTATTAACATTTCAAGATATTCATTGCCCAGATAGGCAGTAAAAAATGAATCCGGGATCAATACATCAAACAGAGCAGCAATAAAAAGCCCGATCACCAGCCATTTGGCAATATCTTCAAGGAATTCAACAAAAGCATACCGTAGCATTCCCGTTAGTGAACGGTTTGTCCGGGTGTCATTATTTGCAACAGTCTCACTAGTTTTGTTTTTTACTTCTTCATTTTTTTCACGCTCCTGCTTTTTACCCCTATTTAGTACATTGGTTAAAAATCCGCCATAAAACCCTGTAAATAGAGCAATTATAGGTTTAATGATGGCCATTGGGAGTCCAAGTAATGAATAAGTTACCATAATACTGTCTATGCCCGTTTGAGGTGTCGAAATCAAAAATGAAACAGAGGAACCTTTTGAAGCCCCGCTGTTATAAAATGAAATACCTGTGGGAATTACACCACAGGAACACAGGGGTAAAGGGATCCCGATCAGAGCAGCATTGAGTACAGAGGCAGAATTGGGTTTGCCCAGATATTTGTATACTTTCTTTTTAGGGAACCATATATATAATATTCCCGCGAACAGAAATCCCAGGAGCAGATAAGGTGACATCTCATTCGTTATATCTACTAAAGCAGCACCAAATTGATATATATATTTGAGTAAGACTTCCATTCAACTTTTAAAAAAGACTCAAAGGTATTAAATTGCAGATGTTTCAAAGATGATATTGATCGATTTAACAATTATTTCACTTACAACATCTGATATATCCTTTGTAGATAGTCGTGAGTTCGACTTGACTAGGAATTTTTATGATGGATCATGTCAGTTTCATCGCAGCATCCGAATGCAATAAAAGCAATAAGGACGGCAAATCCATCACCAAGATTATGAAGCGCATCAGACAATAAAGCAAGGCTGTTTGAAAGAAGACCACCAACCACTTCGGCTATGGTAATGGTAAAATTCAGGATTACAACAACAATAAGATTCTTACCTGCTTATGCAGATGATGATTGGTCATGTATATCCCGGTGTTTGAGGTTAGAATTCCAGATTTCCATTACTAAATAGTTAAAGGAATAATAAAAGATTTACAGCCATTAAAACTATTCCTGAGAAAAGACAAAAAACAGCATGATGAAAGTGTGATGTGTGAATATGTGAAGGCGTGAATGTATGAAAGTGTGAATGTGTAAAGGTAAAAATGTAAGTGAAGTTCTAAAATTCCAAAGTCTTGATCCATGAAATAATTCTTTCCATAGTAAGTTCAGGCTGGTTTCTTTCATCAATTACCAGTCCGACAAACTTTCCATTCCTTAACGCCTTAGAATGTATATATTCGTATCCACTGACAGGCCATTCACCAATAATTGCACATCCTGTATGTTGAAATTTATCATACAGTATACCGAGAGCATCTGAAAAGGTATCAGGGTATGATTCCTGGTCACCTAATCCGAATAGGGCTATCTTTTTCCCTGTTAAATCAGTGTTTTCAAGCTGAGAAAGAAAATCTTCCCAGTCATCCTGTATTTTACCTATGCCCCATGTAGATATGCCAAAAATCAAGAATGAATATTGGTTCAGATCCTCAATACTAGATTCCAGAATATCATGAACAGATACCTTTGTCTTTTCGATTGCAGCCTTTATTTGTATGGCAACACGCTCGGTGTCGCCGGTGGATGAGCCGTAAAAAATTCCAACCTGTTTCAATTTGTACTAAATAAATTTATTAACACAACACGATAAGTTGTAAATGATTGATTATGAATCATCTTGAGTGGGGGTTACCTTTTGTTTTTTAGATTTTCGGTAATAGTAATATAGGATGCCGAATCCAAGCAAAACAAAAGGAATGCTTAATAATTGCCCCATATTCAATACCATACCTTCTTCAAAAGGTACCTGTTCTTCTTTGATGAATTCAATTATGAACCTGATACCAAAAACAAGGATCAGGAATAATCCAAAGAGGGTTCCTGCCCTGAATTGCCCCTTTGTCTTCAGATAGATCCAGAATAATAAACCGAATACGAAAAAGTATGTCAATGCTTCATAGATCTGTGTTGGATGCTTGGGTACGACCTCATGATTCCGGATGAATACGAATCCCCAGGGGAGATTGGTTTCGACACCATATATTTCTGAATTCATCAGATTACCCAGTCGAATTAAAGCTCCACCCAATGCAACAACGACAACAATCCGGTCGAGTATCCAGATGAATGGCTTTTTATATTTTCTGATAAAGAGGTATAGAGCGATCAAAATTCCAATGGCAGCACCATGACTGGCCAGTCCGCCTTTCCAGACTTTCAGTATCTCAACCGGATTGCTGAGATAGTAATCCGGTTCATAAAACAGGCAGTGTCCGAGCCTTGCACCAATCACTGTCCCCAGGGCCATATAAATAGTCAGTTTATCCAGTATTTCAACTGTTAATCCTTCTTTCTTAAAGAATTTATAAAAGATCAGATAACCAAATAAAAATCCTGACGCAAAGAGCAAACCGTACCAGCGAACAGCAAAATTGCCGATACGGAATATTTCGGGATTAACATTCCAGTTGATAGCGTCAATAATCATAATAATCCTTTTTCAAAAGAAGCAAACTTAAAAATAATTCTTAATATAACTTACATAATTGTCGATTTAACCACAAAGGTTCAAAATCAGAATCCTTTGTGTTACTTGGTGCAATCCTTTGTGTACCTTAGCGGTTTAATAATTTTATTCATTAATTTTTTAAGTACGGATTATGATGATGATTGATAAACTTTGATCTTTGTAAGTTTGCAAACTCGTTAAGAGAAGATCTCATGAATAAATACGAAATTATATTGTTTCTTCTTACAGTCGTGTTGGTATATGAAGGTTGTGCAAAGATCGGAAGTCCTACCGGCGGACCAAGGGATGAAGCTCCACCTGAAGTAGTTGCTACCAAACCTAAAAATTATTCAACAAATTTCAGACAGAAGCGGATTGAAATAGAATTTGATGAATTTATTCAGTTGGAGGATATTAACCATGAATTGGTGGTTTCTCCTCCGTTGGAAGAAGATCCGGTTGTTCGCATCAGGAAGAAGTCTATCTTTGTGGATCTAGAAGATGAAGATCAATTAAGAGAACAAACAGCCTATACACTCAATTTTGGACAGGCCATAGTCGACAACAATGAAGGAAACCTTCTTGAAAACTATGAATTTGTTTTTTCAACAGGTGATTATATTGATTCCCTGGGAGTTTCGGGGATTATTTTAAATGCATTTGATCTGCAGCCTTTTGAAGAACCTGTTTATGTTATGCTCTATGATGTTCATTATGATTCGGTCCCTTATAAAGAAATACCACTCTATGTTGGCAAAGCATCAGAAGAAGGCACATTTTTTATCAACAATATCAGACCGGATACTTTTAAAGTTTTTGCACTGAAAGATATAAATTTCAACTATCTGTATGATTTACCGGATGAATATATTGCTTTTATGGATTCGACATTTGTACTTTCTGCAGAATTAGTCATGGCTTATATTGATTCAATCCGGTTATTACAGGATACTTTAACCATTGATTCTCTGATAATTGATCAGATTGATACTGCTGAGATCGATTTACAGATTGATACTGCTGAAACAGATTTACAGGATACCTTACCAGAATCATTTAAAAAACAATATTCAATAGCATTTGATTTATATCTGTTTCAGGAAGATAAAATACCTCAGTATCTGTCGGATTATCAACGCATTGATCCAAGAAGAATAGAATTTTATTTTAACAGACCCGTTAAAGATACCTTAATCGTTGAACCGCTAAATTTTGAACACGACGATGACTGGTTCATATTTGAAAGATTTTTAGCGGGTGACACACTGTTTTACTGGATCAAAGATTCAATGGTATATCAACAGGATACATTGAAGTTGCATCTTAACTATCAGGTTACGGATTCGGTGATGAACTATATTAATTATGATGATACACTATCGCTAATTTATATTGAAGAGGTAGCAAGAAGAAGAAGAAGACAAAAAGATGAAGAACAGGAGAAGGAAGAATTTCTGGGATTATCTGTTAATGTCAGGAGGGGAGGAAGACATGATATTTACAAGAAGATAAGGATCATTCCTGACCATCCCGTGGCATCAATTGATCATTCAAAGATTAACCTGTTCATGAAGGAAGATACTGTAGAGTATCCTCAGCAATTCACGATAATAGCTGATTCGATGTACCTCAGAAGATATTTTTTGGATCACTCCTGGGAGGAAGGCATGAATTACCGTTTGTTCATTGAGCCAGATGCATTTACAGGTATTTACGGATTATCGAACGATACTGTCGACATACCATTTCAGATCCAGTATCTCGACCAATATGGAAGGATTTTATTAAGCATTGAAAATGTTAACCAGCAGGTTGTTATTCAACTAATGAGCGATAAGGAACAATTGATCAGAAAGAAAATATATAACCAGAACGGAGTTGTTGAATTTCCGTTTCTTGAGCCCGGGAAATATAAACTAAAAGTATTATATGACGACAACCGGAACGGGAAATGGGATACAGGCAGATACTTTGAAAAACTTCAGCCCGAGAGGGTAAAATATTATTCAGGAAGTATTGATGTTAGAGCAAATTGGGATCTTGAGATGAAATGGGATCTGGAAGATGAATAGTCGGTTTTATTATCAGGTAACAAAACGATCTGGTTTCGGAATCCGTGAATTGATATTTTCAATTTTTTATTTATTTAATTCATTCCATATCAGTCCGCCTGCTCCCAGCACTGCTGCATTTTTATCCTGTAATCCTGAAGGCAACAATTTCACTTTGTTCCGGAATATTTTTAAAAGATTTTTCTCCATATGTTCTTTCGTTGGTTTAAAGATCAATTCTCCGGCCTTGGCCAGTCCGCCGAATAAAAATATAGCTTCAGGGCTGGAAAAAGCAACAGCATTAGCCAGGTTTCTGCCAAGGATTTTGCCAGTGATCGCAAAAGCTTTTATTGCAATCTTGTCACCTTTACCTGCTGCATCGCTGATCATTTCTGCGGTAAGATCATCAAAAGTGATATTCCTGAGATCACTCTCTTCAGTACATTCAGCTAACAGATTAAAAACTGTTCTTTTAATTCCACTGGCGGATGCATAAGTTTCAAGGCAGCCTCTTTTACCACAACCACATTGTCTGCCGTTATCAACAGCTACAATATGTCCTAATTCTCCGGCAAATCCATCATGTCCGTAAACCACGTTTCCGTTTACGACAATACCACTACCAAGGCCGGTTCCAAGGGTAATCACAATAAAGTTCTTCATATTTTTTGCACCGCCATACATCATTTCACCCAGTGCAGCGGCATTGGCATCATTTGTAACGGCAACAGGAATATTATTGAACTTTTTAATGAGGTCGGCAAGGGGGATCACTCCTTTCCAAATCAAATTGGGCGCATATTCAATTGTTCCGCTATAATAGTTACCATTCGGGGCACCAACACCTATACCCATGATATTAAATTCTTTTCCGGATGATTTCAGGGATTTTTGAATGGTCTTAAAGAGATTATCAAGGTAAGAATCAACATCGGGATGGCCAAATGTGTTAACCGAACCTTCGAGATAACTGTTTCCTTTAATATCAACAAATCCATATTTTGTGAATGTACCACCAATATCAATTCCTATAACAACATCCTGAGCCATGATTTTTAAATTTTTATGTGATTTTGTAAAAGTAATATTTATTTATGGAATGCTGGAATATTGGAATACTGGAATACTGGAATACTGGAAATTTTGAATAGATTAATGATTTAATGTTCCAATATTCCAACATTCCATAACTTATTTATATTAAATAATACTTCTCTGATTTAAAAGAATTCCAAAATGACTGACCATCTCGAATTTTTATTTAATTTAGTTTTCTAAACAAATCAACAATTACGATATGAAAAACCTGATTGTTCCAATAGATTTCTCAAAAGAATCTTTAAATGGCCTTGAGCTTGCAATGCTATTTACAAAAAAGCAGAATACGAATATCCAAATGGTATATGTTCAGAAGAAAAGCTCTGATTATAACAGTCCGGGGTATTTCGAAGAGGAAAGAGCGTATGCAGAGAAGAAATTCAAGGAAATTGTCGAGTTGTATAAACCCCGTTTGGAGAATGGTTCAAAACTAAGTTATATCATCAAAGTTGGAAGGATATACAGAGAGGTTGTGAATCAGGTCGAGTCGTACCAGAAAGCACTTGTTGTGGCATCGACTCATGGGGGTTCAGGATTTGAAGAATTTTTTATCGGTAGCAATGCATATAAGATCATTTCTGCAACACATTGCCCGGTGTTGACTATCAGGAAAACCAAATGCCCGGAAGATATAAAGAAGATTGTTATACCAATTGATATAACTGTTGACACACGGCAGAAAGTGCCTTTCACAGTTGAACTGGCATCGTTATTCGGGGCAGAGATACATGTTATTACAATCAGTTCTTCAAAAGGAAAAAAACTTCTGGATAGGCTTGCAGCGTATGGGAGGCAGGTTGAAAAATATATTAAGGCTAAAGATATACCATACCGGATAAAGTCACTTTATGGTGATAATATTGTTGACCTGATTGTTGTTTATGCTAACTCTATTGATGCAGATCTGATATCCGTGATGAAAGAACAACCCAGAAGCCTTAGTTTTCTTGGCAATTTCTCACAACAAATTCTAAACAGGGCTACAACACCTGTATTAACCATATCTGCGAAGGAGACTCATATTGCAACTGGTTTCAGGGCATTAGGGGGCTAGATCGATAAAGTGGTATTCCTCTTTACTTGTCATCAGTGAAAATTTAAGATGGTTTGGTTAAATGATTTATGGTATTAACGACCATGACCGATAGCATGGTTTAAAAATCTGTTGAAGGGATATATTATTCTGAATCCATCTGATACTTCTTCAAGCAAACTGCTTTTGAAAAGCATCTGTTCCGGGATCTGCCGGATCACCGTGTAATTTTTATATTTTAGAAAATCAACATACTTAAAATCTTTGGGATATCCTGCAGGTGGATTGACAAGCTTTTCCCCCCAAATACTCCTGTAATAATCTGAAAACTCCTGATTTTCAATGATTGAAAGAAATTCTTCAATATTCTCGAAAATCTCTCGTCTTACCTTTTTTAGATTATCAGGCGAAGGCATATACAAACCTCCGGCGAGAAAAATGTCTCCGGGTTCAATATGGAAGTAGTATCCAGCCAGTCCTGATTTCTTACCTCCCGGAACAATATGTGCACCCAGATTGTTTTTATATGGTGATTTATCTTTTGAAAAACGGACATCACGGTAAATTCGAAACATTGCCTCATGAGAATTAACCTGGCCAATGTCAGGATCGAATTTTCTGATTTCCAGAGCAAGCAGATCAATGAAGTTCGTAAAATCCTTTTTTACTTCTTCATACCATGATTTATTCGCCTGAAACCATTGGCGGTTGTTGTTTTCCTTAAGTGCGACAAGAAAATCAAGTGTTCTTTTTCGGATCATGATGGAAAATATTTTAGCTTTTCAGGTATGGATTTTTTTGATGATTAATAGTTAATTTCATGCAGGGTACTAAATTATATGATTAAAATATATTTATTTCAGATTTTATACAAATATCATCATCAGTGGCAAGGCTGTATTACAACCAGGTAAGTTTTACTGGATTGTCATCCTGAAGCAAAGAACTTGCGAGCAAGATTCATAATAAATTGACATCTTTACTCCAATAACCAAGGTAAGGAGTATTGCCGGCATAAAGTTGGTGCTAAAATGCCCGTTCCTGAAGCTGGCCCTGAAAGTTGTCTTTTATTATATGGAGAACCCTGCAAAGACTCACGTCTATACAGGGTATCCCGCTTAGCAATATACTTGACTGAAATACTTTCAGCCTTACTTTTAAAAAAAGTAATTATGTCAAAGTTAACAAGAATTAAGAAAAATGCAGCAGGAATTGATATTGGAACGGAAGAATTCTTTGTTTCAGTCGATGGTGAAACTATAGAATCATTCAAAACTTTCACTACATCCATCATTGAGTTAATCCAATATCTTAAGGATAACTCAATAAAAACTATCGCAATGGAGTCAACTGGTATTTTATGGTTGCCCTTATATGATATGCTGGAAAAGGAGGGTTTTGAAGTTTTTCTTGTAAATGCATCTCATGCAAAGAATGTTCCTGGCCAAAAGTCTGATCCGGCTGATTGCAGATGGTTACAAACACTTCACAGCTATGGATTATTACGTGCTTCATTTGTTCCCAAGGATGAAATCAGGAAATTAAGAACTTACGTTAGACTGAGAGAGGATCATATTGAAATGAGATCTTCCCATATCCAGCATATGCAAAGAGCAATGGAGCTAATGAACTTAAAGCTAAAAAATGTAATTAGTCAGCTTCATGGGGTATCCGGTATACGCATAGTAGAAGCTATTATATCAGGAGTTCAAGATCCGGTTCAACTTGCAGAATTATGTGAAACCAGTATCTTGAACACAAAAAGAGAAGAAGTAATAAAGTCTTTGAAAGGTAATTATAAAGAAGAATATATTTTTGCTCTCAGGCAAGCCTACAATGCATGGTTATTTTATCAGGATCAGATACAGGAATGTGAGAAGCAGATTGAGGAGATCTTATCGAACATAACAAAAGATATCTCTGATATTGATACAGGTTCCCCCAGACCATCTAGGCATAATCGTCCTCAGATTGATGGTTTACATGAAAAAATTGTTATGATGAATCATGGCCGAAATGCCACAGAATTACCTGGTATATCAGACACAACGATGTTAAAACTCACTGCTGAGTTGGGATGTGATTTTACTAAATGGCCCACAGAAAAACATTTTACCAGTTGGCTGGGTTTAAGTCCAAAGAAGCATCAATCCGGAAAATCTAAAAAGAGTAAGCGAAACAATGCAAAAACAAAAGCTGGCCAAATATTTAAAGAATCTGCAATGAGTATCGCCAGTAGTAAATATCTTGCTCTAAAAGGATTTTATCATAGAATTAAAACTAAACATGGGTCTCATGCAGCAAATAAAGCTACTGCAAGAAAACTTGCGGTATTATATTACAGATTTATGACTAAAGGAATGGATTATGTTGAGATGGGGCTTCAGGAATATGAAAAACGTTATAAAGAAATCATGTATAGGAACTTAACCAAAAAAGCTAAAGAGCTTGGTTATCAAATAGTTGCTAATGATATCTCGTACCAACCATTTGATAATCAATTGATATCGTCAAAACTCATGACAAGAGTTAATGGAACAAAGATGTCAATTTATTATGAATCTCACAGCGTGTGTTCGGTGCTTAAGGATGACATTACAATACGATTCTGCTGGTTATGATATGTCTACTGTGAATAAGATACAATTTGCATTGATAATTCCTAAATTAGTAGATTAAAACCTGAGACCAATTATGAAAAAAACAGTCATCATTGTGGCGGGAGGAAAGGGGACCCGGATGAAGGGGGAAACACCCAAGCAATTTATTGAAATTAATGATAAACCGCTGCTGATGTATTCATTTGAGTGTTTTCACCGTTATGACGATTCAATATTATTTATACTTGCCTTGCATCCTGACTATTTTTCAATATGGAGGGATCTTATTAAAAAACATCATTTCAGCATTAAACATGATATTGTTCAGGGAGGCGATACGAGGTTTCATTCTGTTTTGAACGCTTTATATAAATCGCGTGACGAATGCCTGATAGCCGTTCATGATGCTGTAAGGCCATTAGTCAGCAGGGAAACGATAGAAAGATGTTTCAATGTTGCTGAACAAAAGGGATGTGCCGTACCCTGCATTGAAATCAGTGAATCGGTCAGGGAATTGACTGCAGATGGAAGCAGACCGGTTGACCGTGATAGACTCAGGGTGATACAAACACCCCAGGTTTTCAGAGCTGATATTCTTAAACAAGCTTACCGGCAAACTTATATTCATGCATTTTCTGATGATGCAAGTGTAGTTGAATACGCGGGATATACTATTACCTTGGTAGAGGGGAACAGGGAAAATATTAAGATAACTACCAGGGAAGACCTGTTACTGGCAGAAGCATTCATCAAATAGCAGAACTATTCTTCTGTTCCAACAGTTTGTATGATCTCTCCTCCCAGATTGGTTGCTTTCTCAACCTTTTCCGGTTCACCGATGTACCCGATAAATCCTTTTGAGTTTGCTGTAGCTTTGAGATATTGTTTGACAGCAATTTTAGCTTTTCCCCCGGAGTTTGCAAGAACAACTGCTTCGTCGGATTCAAGGTCATAACCGGAGAATGTTGCGCCTGTGCCGACTTTAACATCCAGGAATTTTGTTTCTCCCTTAAGATAGATGATGCTTCCCTCCGTAACGGAAGCGAAAAGGGAATCGCTATAGACTTTTAACCGGCACTCACCTCCATTATAGATATTAAAGCTGATTTTTTCAAGGTACAGGTCTTCTTCCGACCAGATACTGGCGCGGCCTTTTGAATCAATAGCATCAAGTTTTGTATAATAAACCTTTGCCTTAATTTCAGCATCTCTGTAAATACCGGTTCGGGTCCTGATCTTTAATGTCTGATCTTTGATTTCAGTTATAAGTTTATCAGGTTCAATATTCTTAAGCGTCCATTCGATCCCGCAGGTTTTATCGAGTATCAGTTCGACATCAATATCACTGCTAACCTCTATCGCGTGAAATTGAGAAAGCCCGGTTTTTTGAGCCTGGCCCGTAAAACATAAAGTAACCAAAATGAATGTAAAAGAAATGATTGTTATTTTTTTCATGTTAAAGAATTTAAGTTTTATATCCAACAATTACTTACTATCTAACGTGTTGTGTGATTGGATCAACTATGTTAATATTTAGGAATTTGTAAAACCGTCTGGCTCTACAAATTCCTTACTGTCAATATCGTCGGTTTAATTGTATAAAGCGTTAAATACAAACTATCTTATTGGAGTAATCCAAGTCCACAAAATTAACGAATAAGGTGAAGAATTATTTAAAAGGATAAATTGTTTTTCAGAAAATTTTTATCCTGACATAACAGCAACCCATCGGGTTTTTCTTCATACTTTTCCTGTTCACTCATGGAATCAGGAATCTTCAGCAAGATCAAATCATTCAGAATAATGTTACTTTTTTCGTTTTATCCTTTGTCTGTCTAATTCTTTCCCGGCAGATTTCCATCCTAAAATTCCGGGACCAAGGACAAAAATATTTTTAAAGCCTTTTTCAGCAAGCAGTTTTGCAGCTGAAAGGCTGCGCGTATGTGTAGTACAATATAATAACAAAGGTGTCTCTCGATCGAGTGTATCCGTAAGGGAGTAAAGAACAGAATTTCTTTCGGCCAGGATCGCACCGGGAATACGGGATATACGGTATTCCAATCTTGTTCGTACATCAATAAGAATATAATGATCATGTAAATGCATCTGGATAAAAAATTCCTCGGGATCAACGACATTAATTATTGGTTCGGTTGCTTCCTGAGCCCGGGTTCCGGTAATTAATAAGAAGGAAAGTACAATGATGAATAATATCCTCATCTTGAAGAATGATATATATTGAAATCAATCCAATCCAAATTAAGAATAAATAGATTAATAAAACTAATTTTTTTTGATTTACCGATTATCCAATGACCTTAAACCATATTGCAGTTTGTATTGATATCGGCCTTTCAGAGCAACAAATACCAGGACGCTTGGTATTCTTTCCATAAATGTTAATAACCGACCACCGATAAATGAACTAATTCCGGATAAAGGTAAAAAGACCTTTATCATGGAAATATTTAATGATTTCATTAACCTTATTTTTCCTGTTCATTGTGCTGCCTGCGGGGAGATACTGATGAAAAATGAACGGATCATATGTTCAGGATGTATTTATCATTTGCCAAGGACGGATTTTCATTTAGATCGTGATAATCCTGTTGCAAGGATTTTCTGGGGAAGAATCCGGGTTGAACAGGCTACTGCTTATTATTTTTTTAATAAGGGCAGCAGGTTCAGGCGTCTAATACATGAACTTAAATATTTGGGAAGGCAGGATATCGGTGCAGAGCTTGGAAGAGCATTCGGCTCTGAACTTATGAAATCCGGTTTCAGGGATGTTGATGTGGTTGTTCCGGTACCGCTTCATAAAAAAAAGCTGAGGAAAAGAGGATTTAACCAGAGTGAATGTATCGCCAGAGGAATTGCCGAAGCAATGGTCAAACCGGTTAATACATCTTCAATCATACGGGCGTTCCATACCGGCACACAGACGAGGAGATCCCGTTATGACAGATGGCTGAATGTTGAGAATGTTTTTCGGGTAACAGAACCTGATTTTCTTACCGGGAAACATATACTCCTTGTTGATGATGTTCTAACGACAGGAGCAACCCTGGAAGCATGTGCAACCGCGATACTTAAAGTGGAGGAGACGAAAGTGAGTATAGCGGCGCTGGCAGTGGCGTAAGAAGTTGCAAGTTACAGGTTGCAAGTTACAAGTTATAATTAAATTAAATAACATGAAAAGTTACAGAGATTTGAAAATCTATCAAACGGCTTTTGATTTGGCAATAAGGGTACATCGCTTTTCATTTAAATTACCTGAGTATGAAAAATATGAAATTGGAAGACAAATGAGAAAATCATCAATGAGCGTTAAGGATAATATAGTGGAAGGCTATGGGCGAAGAAGATATAAAGCAGATTTCATCAGGTTATTAACTGTTTCACATGCCTCGTGCGATGAAATAACTTCTCAACTTGAAACTATCAAAGTTTTATATCCTGATTTACCTGAAGCTGGGCAATTATCAAATGAGTATTATGATTTAGGAAAGCAAATCAGCTCCTTTATCAATTATGTAGAAAATTATTGGAAATAGTTTAAACTTGCAACCTGTAACTTGCAACCTGTAACCTGCAACCTGTAACTTGCAACCTG
>CAZGOR010000053.1:0-14736 GCA_964527875.1 uncultured Bacteroides sp.
TTAAGGATTCCAAGGAATACTACTTCCCTGCCCTTTAAATCCCGATTCAGTTTCATCGCGAGCATGTCAACCATTTCAGAAATTTCTGATGCTTTGATAAAAAGCTCAAATTTTTTACCGGCAATGCTAATTGTGTCCATATTAATAATCAAATGATTTAAGGATAGTTACAAAGTTAATAAGTATAAAGATGAAAAAAATATGGTTTTTCTGTCACTTTGATAACCGATTTTTTGGATGTTTTGACATAAATATATGAAGAATGTTTCAAATGTTTTGTTGCTAATATTTAACCACAGAGGACACAGAGATTTACACAGAGTTAACAGAGATAAAAAATGAACGAAAATATTATTTCAGGTAAAGTTATTGGCTGTGCCATAAAAGTTCACCAGGCTCTTGGCCCGGGATTACTGGAATCTGCATATCATGAATGTCTTTTTTATGAATTAAAAAATGAAGGCTTAAAAGTCATTAAAGAAGTACCTTTACCTTTGGTTTATGAAGATGTCTATCTCGATTGTGGATACAGGTTAGATTTATTTGTTGAAGACCAACTTGTTATTGAGGTAAAATCTGTTGATGCTTTGAATGATATTCATATGGCCCAAGTATTGACCTATTTAAAACTTACTAACTGTAAGTACGGACTATTAATTAACTTTAATGTTCTTAAATTAGTCAGCGGAATCAGAAGATTTGTGAATAAATACAAAGAATAAATTCTCTGTGGCCCTCTGTGTAAACCTCTGTTTCCTCTGTGGTTAAAATGACAAATACAATAATACCCATTTCTATGAATCACTTATTAAACAATAATTTATGAAACCATTAGTCAGCATCATCATGGGCAGCACATCAGATCTTCCGGTCATGGAAGAAGCTGCCAGAGTACTCAATGAATTCAAGATCCCGTTTGAGCTAAATGCCTTGTCGGCACACCGGACCCCTGATAAAGCTGCCGGATTTGCCAGGGAAGCATACGAAAGAGGTATCAGGGTAATTATTGCAGGCGCCGGAGGAGCAGCTCATCTGCCAGGAATTATAGCAGCTTTAACAACTATTCCGGTTATCGGTGTTCCCATTAAAGCTTCCATTTCGATTGACGGATGGGATTCAATCCTTTCCATTCTCCAGATGCCTCCCGGAATACCGGTCGCCACGGTCGGGCTGGATGCTGCAAGAAATGCAGGAATTCTGGCCGTCCAGATCCTCGCAACCGCCAATCCGGAGATCATGGAAAGAATTACAAACTTCAGGGAAGGCCTGGCGGAAAAGATCCTGCAGGCGAACGAGGAATTGAAAAAAATAAAGTATGAATATAGGGTAGATTGAGAAAGGGATACTCTTAATAAAAGAAATATGATTAAATAAATGTTTTAACCACAGAGATCACAGAGAACGCACAGAGTTCACAGAGTTTATGGAGCCTGGTTTTAATTGCTCTGTTTACTCCATTTTTTCTCCATGCCCTCTGTGGTTAAATTATATCCATTTCAAACCCGGATTCTCAAACCAACACGTATGCAGTATTGCTTGAAATTGTACTATACGATATCAGTTTGTATCGTTATCTTGTTTTACTCATTTTTTAATGCATATTCTGCTAACGATAATTACCCCACGGGTGCGCGGAATGCTGCAATGGGTAATGTTGGAGTGATGTGCCCTGGTCTCTGGTCTGTATCCCATAACCAGGCTGCCCTGGGTTTTTATAACCACCTGACTGCCGGATTTTATCATGAAAACCGGTTTGCTCTTTCCGAATTCAGTCTGCATTCATTGGCATTCAGTCTCCCAACCGGTACGGGGACATTCGGATTGAGCTGTTCCTACTTTGGCTACTCAGCATACAACGAAAGCAAGATCGGATTAGGATTCGGAAAGGCTTTAAATAAAAAATTCTCTGCCGGCCTTCAATTTGACTGGTTAAATACTCATATATCAGATGAAACAGGTAACATCGGGGCAATGGCTATTGAAGCAGGAATACTGGCAAAACCAATAAAAAACCTGTCGATTGGTTTACATATTTTCAATCCAACTGTTTCAAGCTTTTCAAATCTTGTCCGGGAAGAACAAATTCCTGTTATAATGAGGTTGGGGATAGGATATGAATACAGGGAGAAAGTATTTTTTGCTTTTGAAACTGAAAAAGATCTGAAAATGAATCCTCCTTTTTTCAAAGCCGGCATCGAATACAGGATCATTCAAAACCTGTATGCCAGGGCAGGCGTAATGATCAGTAACCTGGTCAGTCATGCTGCCGGTGTGGGAATGATATTGAAAAGAATAGAGATTGACCTGGCCTTTTCACATCATCAGATCCTGGGTTATACACCACACTTTTCTATACATTATATTATCAAATAAATGGTCACAGGGAACCACAGAGAATTTAGCAGGACCACAGAGTTTATTTCTCTGTGGTTCTCTTCTTTCCCTCTGTGGTTCACTGTGACTAAAAAAATCTTATCCGTATCATCATTTATTCTTATCTCTGTGGCCCTCCTAAATTCTCTTTGGCCCTCTGTGGTTAAAAAGATTTTTGTTATACCAACACTTTTTCTTTTATCTTTTTCTCTCTATTCACAGGACTATAATAACCGCAATATTACAGTAATTGAAGACCTGATAGAGAATATTGCCAGGGATACTGAAACGGAACTGGATTATACGACATTATTAAACGACCTGGTTTATTACATTGACAATCCTCTGAACCTTAACACTGCATCCTATGAGGAATTGATAAAGCTTCATTTCTTAACTGATTTTCAGATCCTGAGTCTTCAACGCTATATCTCGGAAAACGGTGACATGTTGTCTGTTTACGAGCTCCCCCTGGTTTATGGGTTTACAGAGGAAATGGCCCGTCGTATAGAACCCTTCGTAACCGTTGAACCTGCTGGCACCGGGCAAAGGGAACTCGAGCCCGGTAAATTCCTCACGCAATCCAATCAGCAACTATTTATAAGAGCTTCAGGAATATTACAGAAACAGACCGGGTACACTGCCATCCCGGATTCCTTATTACAACAAAATCCAAATGCAAGGTATTCAGGAAACTCTTTAAAATTATATACCCGTTATGCTTTCAGGTACAAAGACAGGATCAGGGCCGGCTACACAGGTGAAAAGGATGCAGGTGAGGAGTTTTTTACCGGAAGCAATCCTTGCGGATTCGATTTTAACTCAGCATACATCCAGGTCAGTAATACCCGAAGACTGAAAGAATTTATTGCCGGTGATTATCAGGTAAGTTTCGGACAGGGGCTCAATACATGGTCGGGACTGGCATTTGAGAAATCACCTGATGTCGTAAATCTCAGAAAAAAATCGCAGGGGATATCCAGATTTACCTCAACAAATGAGAATATTTTTTTCCGGGGTTTAGCAGCAATTATTGACCTTGACCGGTTTGAAATCACCGGTTTTATATCAAATAAACATATTGATGCCAACATCACTGAAACTGATTCCCTGAATGGAGAACCGCTTGCTTTTTCATCATTCCAGACTTCAGGAATTCATGCATTACCCCGGCAGATTGAAGATGAAGATGCCATCCGGGAGACAATCATCGGGGGCAATGTTTCCTGCAATTTTGAATGTGCCAGACTAGGCTTATCAGTAACACATTACTCCTTTAATGCAGATCTGATAAGAAGTGATGATCCGTATAATCTTTTCAGATTTCATGGATCGCAGAACACTAATTACAGCCTTGACTATTATATACAACTTTCGAAACTCAGTTTCTTCGGAGAAGCAGGAATGGGCAATAACAAGGGGCTTGCTGTTATGAACGGAGTCCTGATTGATCTGAATCCTCCCGTTTCCCTTTCTTTGCTTCAAAGAATGTATCAGAAAGATTACCAGGCATTATATGCCAATGCATTTGCAGAAAATACTGAAACTTCAAATGAAAATGGCCTGTATATGGGTATTCTTACATACCCTTTCCCCAAATGGACTTTTTCCGGATACATTGATGCTTTTTCATTCCCATGGTTAAAATATAACAATAGTTCACCATCATCAGGCTATGATTGGTTTATGCAGGCTGATTATCATAACAGAGACCATCTGAATGCCTATATACGATTACAGCAAAACAACAAGCCCGTTGATATACGTGAAGCAGAACCCGGAATAGATAATACCGGCAGAAAGACCCTTTCAAAGTTTCGTTTTCATTGTGATTACCCTGTCGGTTCTGCAATTGTTTTCCAGGATAGGATAGAATTGTCTTTCAGCAAAAAAGATAATGAAGAACTTTTAAAAGGTTATATGATCTACCACGATATTCTTTTCAGACCATCAACATTTCCTGTATCCTTCACTCTTCGCTATGCCATGTTTGATACGCAGGGATGGGATCCAAGGATCTACACATATGAACATGATGTCCTCTATGCATTTTCCATTCCTGCTTTTTATGACAGGGGCATCAGGACATATCTGAATATGAAGTACAGTGTTCATAAACACCTCGACATATGGTTTAAAATTTCCAATACTTACTGGCCCGACAGGGAAACGATTGGTTCAGGACTGGATGAGATTGAAGGGAAGAACAGGACAGATTTGAGATTGCAGGTGAGGGTGAAGATCTGAATTATTCACCGGGTGACTCGCAGTCACCCGGTGAGTGGTCTATCTAATCAAACTTAATATCCTTTATATTTAACTGGAGAGAAACTTTACCCATGAACTCATTTTCCTCGATTGAATAACATATATCGAAGGCATTGCCATTTTTTATCTTTGGAAACCGGAAGCCTTGCTGGAAAGCGATCGCAGGATAGACCTTATACGGATCGGCCTCCTGGATCAGGTTTAATTTCAGGTGATCACCGTTTGTCCCAACCGGTTTTCCTGTTCCGTTATCAACCACATTCTCAGTCAGGAAAACAGGAGCCATATTCTCAGGGCCGAATGGTTCGAATTGCTTTAACATACTGTAAAACTCAGGAGTAATATCACTGAGGTTTATTTCTGTATCGATTTCAATGACCGGTATTTTCTGGTCGGTAGTGATCGTCTCAGCCACAAATTTCTCAAATCTTTTTCTGAATTTTGAGATATTTTCAAGCTTCATGGTAAGTCCGGCTGCATATTTATGGCCGCCGAAATTTTCGAGCAGGTCACTGCACGCATCAATTGCCTGGTAAAGATCATACCCGAATACAGAACGGGCAGAACCGGTTGCAAAGCCGTTTGATTCGGTAAGAATAACTGTTGGACGGTAGTAATAATCGATCAGCCTGGAAGCCACAATGCCAATAACTCCCTTATGCCATTTGGGATTATACAAAACTGTTGCCTTACTGTTTAACAGCATGAGATTCTGTCCGATCATCATAAGGGCTTCCTGGGTTATACTATTATCAATGTTTCTTCGGGTGGCATTGTATTTATCAACTTTTTTTCCCATTATTCTGGCTTCTGTCAAATTATCCGAAATAAGCAGATTGACAGCACTCTTGCCTGATTCGATCCTGCCGGCCGCATTGATTCTGGGGCCGATCTTATAAACAACATCTTCAATATTAATTTTCTTCTCAGCTATACCAGCAACGTCAATGATAGCTTTCAATCCTGTCCTGGGATTATCATTCAGTTGTTTTAGTCCATAATATGCCATTACGCGGTTTTCTCCTGTTATCGGAACAATATCTGATGCAATACTCACAGCCACCAGATCGAGATATGGTATCAGTTCTTCAAAAGGAATATTATTCCTGATCGCATAAGCCTGGATCAGCTTAAATCCGACACCGCAACCTGAAAGCTCTTTATAAGGATAAGGACAATCTTCCCTTTTAGGATCAAGAACTGCAACTGCCCCGGGGATTTGTTCACCAGGATTGTGGTGATCGCAAATGATAAACTCGATTCCCTGCTCCCTGGCATATTTTACCTTTTCATTTGCTTTGATGCCACAATCAAGAGCGATGATCAAACGGAAACCCTTATCACGTGCATATTCTATTCCTGCCCTTGAAATTCCATAACCTTCCTGATAACGGTCGGGTATATAAAAATCAAGGTTGGGATAATTTTTACGGAAAAAGGTATAAATCAGTGCAACTGAAGTTGTCCCGTCTACATCATAATCACCATAAACAAGAATTTTTTCTCCTTTGTTAATTGCCGACCCAATACGCTCAATCGCAATATCCATATCTTTCATCAGGAAGGGATCATGAAGATGAATGAGCTCCGGCTGAAAAAATGCCTGCACCTGGTCATAAGTAATTAGTCCTCTCTGGATCAATAGTTTAGCAAGTGATTTCTCAAGCTTGATCTCTAAACTCAAAGAATCTATTTCAGCATCACCGGCCGGTTTTTTTATGATCCAGTTCTTCTCCATTACTCAGGAATTAATCATATTGTTCCATTCAATATTAAAGATTTCCGCTATGCGGGATTTAAGCTTTTTCTTCACATCGTCAAGATCCTGATCACCTCCAAGTTCCCTGCTCAAAGAGGTTATTTCTTTATTGGTAAATCCGCATGGATTGATATACCTGAAATAATTCAGATCGGTATTTATATTCAGGGCAAAACCATGCATGGTAACATGATTACTAACTCTCACCCCTATTGCACAAATTTTACGGTAATTTCCTGAAAGTCCTGTATTCATCCATACACCGGTGGCTCCTTCCAAACGGGTGCCCTTTATACCATAATCAGTAAGAAGCCTGATAACAGATTCTTCAAGCATCCATACATACTCTCTGATCTTTATTGCCATTGAGTCCAGGGCAATGATGGGATATCCCACAACCTGACCCGGACCGTGATAGGTTACATCCCCTCCCCTGTTAATCCTATAAAAAGATGCATCGATACTCTTAAGAAAGTTATTATTAATCAATAAATTATGTTCATTTCCGCTCTTGCCCAGAGTATACACATGTGGATGTTCGCAGAACAAAATTACCTGTTTTTGGGGAATGTCATTTACATTTCCATTCTTTTTTAATTCTTCTTTTTCAACAATAAGATCCCCCAGGCATTTCTCCTGATAATCCCAGGCTTCTTTATAATCGATAAGGCCAAGGTTCTGAAAAGCGATTTTGTATTTAGAATTTTGTGATCTCACCTTAGATTTAATTTCTTCCTAAGATCTTTTTTGATTTTTTCGCTTGATAGTTCTCGCAGATTAACGCAGATAATTTCGCAGATGTTCGCAGATTATATATCTATATTTGCTCATATCTGCGCAAATCAGCGTTTACCTGGCTGCCGTAAGGCAGAAATCTGCGATTATCTGCGAGAACTCTTAATACTTAAATATTGTTTCACTAACCATTTATCCCAAAACCTACTCATTATCGTTCACGCCCCGACATGTTTTTCAGCATGGAATGATGAGCGCACAAGGGGACTGCTTTCAACGAAGCGGAAACCTTTTTCGAGGCTTATTTTTTCATATTCACCGAAGATCTCCGGCCGGACATAATCTGTTACGGGCCAATGGCTAAGTGATGGCTGGAGATACTGCCCGATAGTCATCACCCTGCATCCTGCTGCAAGCAGGTCATCCATTGTCTGAATGACTTCTTCACCGGTCTCACCAAGTCCAAGCATGATACCGGATTTCGACACAATCCCGGTTTCTGATATAATCCGGATCACATCCAGGCTGCGATGATAATCCGCCCTGCTCCTGATGATCTTTGTGAGTCGCTCAACGGTCTCAAGATTATGAGAGATGACCTCAGGCTTTTCTTCGATGATCCTGTATAAATCTTTTTTTTGCCCCATGAAATCAGGAATAAGAACTTCCATTGTTGTACCCGGATTAACTCTTTTTACTTCCCTAATGGTAGCTGCCCATAATGCTGATCCCCCGTCTTCAATATCATCCCTGTCAACAGATGTGATCACGCAATGCTTCAATCCCATTATTTTAACAGACCTTGCCACTCGTTCCGGTTCATTCCAGTCGACCGGTTCCGGCCTGCCGGTTTTTACACCACAAAACTTACAATTCCGGGTACATATATCTCCGAGAATCATGAACGTGGCAGTACCCCTGCCCCAGCAATCTCCGATATTCGGACAATTCCCGCTGGTACATATCGTATGAAGATGATGCCTGTTAACGAGGTTTTTAATTTTTGAATAGGTCTCACCCTTTGGCATCTGCATCTTCAACCATGGAGGTAAACGTTTCCGGTTTTTGATTTCCTGATTCAATGTATTCTGTTTGATATGCAAAATTAGCTAAAAATCGTGAGTCGTGAGTCGTGAGTCGATTCAAGATTCATGTTTCATGTATTTAACTATCTTTGCAGACAAACTTAACACCTATGAGTCAGTCACATCTGAGCGATCAGGAACAGATCCGGAGGGATTCCCTTAAAGAGATACAGAAAGCAGGTATCAATCCATACCCTCCTGAAGGATATCAGGTTAACACAACCACCACCGAGATTCATGAAAAATTTGATCCTGATCATCCAAATTTCCCTGATGTTAAAATTGCGGGGCGGATCATGAGCCGGAGAATCATGGGAAACGCCTCCTTTGCAGAGATCCAGGATGAACATGGAAGGATTCAGATCTACCTCAGGAGAGATGACCTTTGCCCTGATGAGGATAAAACATTGTACAATATCATATTTAAGAAACATATCGATATAGGGGATATCATTGGTATACAAGGATTTGTCTTTAAAACTCAGGTGGGTGAGACAACCATTCATGTAAAAGAGTTGAAACTTCTGGCAAAATCACTCCGCCCGTTACCTGTGGTAAAGGAAAAAGACGGGACTGTTTTCGATGCATTCACGGATACTGAACAGCGTTACAGGCAGAGATATGTCGACATGGTTGTTAATCCGGACAAGCGAGATGTTTTTATCAAAAGAACACAGATCATCGATTCAATTAGAAACTTCCTGAACAGCAAAGAATATCTTGAGGTTGAGACCCCTGTTCTCCAGCCTATCTATGGGGGTGCTGCAGCCAGACCATTTACAACCTATCACAATAAACTTGATCAGACATTATATCTTCGGATTGCCGATGAACTTTATCTTAAAAGACTCATCGTTGGCGGATTTACCGGAGTTTATGAATTTGCCAAAGATTTCAGAAATGAAGGTATGGACCGGTTTCATAATCCTGAATTTACGCAGATAGAGCTATATGTTGCATATAAAGATTACATCTGGATGATGGAGCTTGTGGAGGAAATGATTGAAAAGGTGGCCCTGGATCTTTATGGAGATACAAAAGTTAAAGTTGGTCAAAACGTGATCGATTTTAAGCGTCCCTGGAAAAGAATGACCATGTACGAAGCCATAAAATTATATACCGGGATTGATATTTCCGGGATGGACGAATCTGCCCTGATTGGGACTATCCGCGAACTTGAGCTTCATGTTGATGAAACAATGGGAAAGGGAAAACTGATCGATGAGATCTTCAGTGAAAAAGTTGAAGGAAATCTGATTCAGCCTGCATATATCATGGATTATCCGATTGAGATGTCGCCACTCGCCAAGAAACACAGGGAAAAACCGGGACTGGTTGAACGATTTGAAGCCATCTGCAATGGAAAAGAGCTTGCCAATGCTTTTACAGAACTGAATGATCCGGTTGATCAGAGGGAACGCTTCGAGGAGCAGGTAAAATTGGGTAAAAGAGGAGATGAAGAAGCAATGGTCATGGATGAGGATTTTCTCCGTGCGCTTGAATACGGAATGCCGCCAACTGCAGGACTGGGAATCGGCGTTGACCGGCTGGTAATGATGATGACGGATTCTTCTTCTATCCAGGATGTGATTTTTTTCCCGCAGATGCGTCAGGAGAGTCCACAAGTCTCCAAGTCTTCAAGTCTGCAAGAATACACAACCCTTGGGATTCCGGAGGAGTGGGTGCCTGTATTGCAAAAGATGGGGTTTACAACAATTGAAAAACTGAAGGAGGTGGAGAAGCCGGGGAAACTCCACCAAGAAATGATGGGGTACAGGAAAAAAAACAAATTGGATATCCCTACTATAACTTTAGTGGAGGTAAGTGGTTGGCTGGAAGTTAAAAAGGATGTTCACAAGTATGATTATTTTTCGAGAGAACAACGTCCGAGTTGGCTTATAGCACAAATTGAAACACTTTTAGAAGAAGCAAAATTGAACCACAGCACTTCTTCTGTTTTATACGCAGCATTTGAGGTAAGAAACTTAATTGAACAGATTAGTTATGATCTAATTGTTATGTCAACTGATAAATCAGAATGGAGTGAAATTGAACGAAAAGCAAAAGGAAAACAGGGAATTAGAAGAAGTAATGAAGAATATAAGGCTCTTAAATTCAGGTATCAGACTTTTTCAGAAGCTATTGCTAAAGTATCAAAATTACCAATTAAAACTTTTGATTATAAAAAGGCTGAAGAATTAGAAAATGAATTAGGACAATATGTGCACACATACACAAGAAGTCAGGAAGATATGAATTTTAATGGGGAATTCATATCAAATGGTCTAAAAAAAATAGAAGAAGCTTTGCAATTCATTAAGGACTATTTCATTAAAGAAAATAATAAATATGTGTTTGGGGTTTTGAATTTTTCAACATTAACTGGTGAATATAAAACTGAATTTGAGAAATGGAAACGCGGAGTGTCAACGGATACAGAAGAACTATATAAAAAGTTAAAAGAAATAAATGAGAGAGATCCATTAACTTTCACTAAGAAATAGTATTATTCAATATCTTATTTAAAAGCCTCAGATAAAATTTTGGGGCTTTTTTGTACCTTGTTTGCCACTGTATAATAATCTTGAATAAAATGATTACACATACGTTTAATGGATTTACATATTCGTTTAATGAGAATTCTCAGAATCAAAAAAGATTATTTTCAATAGCGACCGAGGAGGATATTAATATCACTGAACTGTATCATTACTATTCACTTAGCATGAATAGCATAAAATCCTTGACTGAACGTTTTATTTATGCAAACCATCCTTACCAATTTAATGATCCTTATGATTGTTATCCCGGGTTAATATCTTATGATAATTGTACACTTAAAGATGTTTTAGAATTAAATGATAATTTCTTTAAACCTGGATTTATTAAGCATCTTTATGAATCATCAGAAAGACAAGACAAGATTAAATTAGATAAGCATCTTCACTTCCTTTTATTCAATGTGATTTACTTAAAAGTGGGCATATTTTACCTTACAAATAATATTGAAAGCATTGCAATGTGGTCATATTATTCAAATCATAAGGGATTTACAGTAAAATTTGATATTGAAAAAATGCCTCAGAATTTTTGGGGGCCATTCAGAATTAATTATTCAGCTCACTTTGAACCAATTGACTACACAATTTTTAAAAGATCAAGTTTTTTTACCAATCTAATATTAAAAGTATCAACTGGAAGCCTGAGAATGAATATAGAATGATTTTTTATGGGCCGGAGAAAATGAAAATCCCTTTTCGGGATACACCTAATTCCCATAACAGGAAATTTTACTATAATCAGGATTGTGTTAAAGAGATTGTTTTAGGATATAGCTTTTTTGATATACACGAATATAATTCAAAAAAGTCAAGTGATTTAAAAGCATATGTATCCCTTAAAACAAACAAGAAGTTAAAAAGAAAGGTATTATATCATATTCTAAAGCACAATATTCCAGCATCAATGATCAGGCAGAAAATCAATGAATTTGGTCTAAAACCATTTCCTGTTAAATTGATTCAAGAAACTTGTAATAAATATATCCTAGAATTCTCCCAATAATAATTTATAATCAAATTAATGACTGAAGAGTTACTTTTATAACAAGTTTTCATATACTATTTCAAATCATTCGAAACTAGGCTAAACAACTCAAAATTAGCTCAAATACAGTTAATTATGCAATTTGTTAGAGAATAGTAAGGGATCAAGGAAACAGTATTACAGATTGTATATAGACATTTATGTATTAAATATTATGTTAAAACAGCTTCATAAAAATATTCTATAATGTGTATTATATTACGCATATTTAAATATATTTGTATATTTTATTACACGTTATGAAGAAAAAGGTTATATTATTACCTAATCAGCAAAAAATTCTCCGGGAGCTTGGGGAAAACATTAAGCTGGCAAGACTAAGAAGAAAACTAAGTACAGATCAGGTATCAGTCCGGGCTAATATTTCCCGAAAAACACTTTGGGCAATTGAAAACGGATCTTCTACTGTAAGTATCGGTGCCTATCTACAAGTACTATTTGTACTTGGTTTAGAGAAAGATCTGGTAAATGTTGCCAGGGACGATGAACTTGGACGCAAATTGCAGGATGCTAAACTGATAGTGAAAGAACGGGCACCCAAAAAAGACAAATCTTAAATATGAATGTCAGAAAAAACAAACCATAAAGAAATATTTGTTTACGCTCACTGGAGGGGATTGGATTCCCCTTTCTTAATGGGAATATTAAGTGTAAATATTACCAGGGGAAAAGAGATTTTTTCCTTTGAGTATAATAAAGACTGGTTACAATCCGGCATTGCACAAAATTTAGATCCGGATCTTGGACTATATGCAGGCCCGCAATATATAAGAAATGAAAAAGCAAATTTTGGATTGTTTCTGGATTCATCTCCAAATCGGTGGGGACGGCTCTTAATGAGAAGGAAAGAAGCAACTCAGGCACGGACAGAAAGGAGAGAGATAAAAACATTATATGAATCTGATTACCTGCTTGGAGTTTTTGATGAACATAGAATGGGCGCATTAAGGTTTAAAACAGACCCGGATGGTGAATTCCTCAATTATAATAAAAAATTTACTTGTCCTTCGTGGACTTCTTTGCGGACTTTGGAATTTGCAAGTTTACAACTTGAGAAAGAAGATATATCTGAAGATCCGGAAAATTTTAAATGGCTGAATATGTTAATTGGACCTGGTTCATCTTTAGGTGGTACACGTCCGAAAGCAAGTGTTCTGGATACTAAAGATGAGCTCTGGATTGCCAAATTCCCTAGTTTGAATGATATTCATGACGTTGGCGCATGGGAGATGGTAACAAATCAACTAGCCATGAATGCAGGGATAAATATGGCTCATGGTATCGTACGAAAGTTTTCAGGAAACTACCATACCTTTCTGACAAAGCGATTTGACAGAGATGCAGATAGGAACCGGATACATTTCGCTTCGGCATTGACAATGTTAAGTTATAAAGCGGGTACAGATCATCGTGATGGAGTAAGTTATTTGGAGTTAGCAGAATTTCTGATCAGGAACGGTGCCAGAGTTGAAAAGGATATGAAAGAACTCTGGAGAAGAATTGTATTTAATATTTGTGTTTCGAATACAGATGATCACCTTCGTAATCACGGTTTTATTTTAGCTGACAATGGATGGATCCTTTCCCCCGCATATGACATAAATCCTAACGAAACTGGCTCTGGATTAAGTTTAAATATTTCATTGGATGACAATTCTCTGGAGTTGGAGCTGGCATTAGAAATAGCTGAATATTTTAGACTTAGCAATGAAAGAGCCAAAGAAATTATCAATCAAATCAAACATTCAGTACAACAATGGAAAAAGGTAGCAAATGAATACAAGATTCCTAATTTAGAGCAAGATTCAATGTCAGCAGCTTTTTCCAAAGCTTATTGATATTATTATGGTAATTAAAGGATTAATAATTCGGTCAAAAAATTAAAAGTTTGAGGACGGAAAAAGTAGTTAGTCGTTTAGCTAATTAATTAGATAAAAATTAACCTATGAAATATAAATAAATTTTGCTCGCATAAATTATTTCATAGAATTAAACGTAAAAATGAAGATTAGATAAATCTCTGATTATCAGAAGATTGATTGGGTGTCTGGTAGAAACCGAGGCTTATAATCATTGAATAACTTAAAGAAGTAGCTATGCACACGATCGGAACAAAAATTATCATCACGGGAATACTCATTTTGATTATTATTGTTTCCGGTATCTGGCTCAGTAGATTGGGGAAACCCTATAATGTTGCATTATTTACTATTCATAAGATCATTTCAATTCTGGCAATCATTTCAACAGTTATTACCATTTACCATCTCCAGAAACCTATTGAAATCAGTAATATCGAATGGGTATTAATGATATTAACCGGACTCCTTTTCCTCATGGCTTTTGTTACCGGCGCCTTAATGAGTTTTGAAAAACCTGTCCACGCTATAATATCGATCACCCATAAGATTACTCCTTTTCTTATAGTTATTTCTACCGCCCTCATCATTTACCTTTTGGCAAACGGCAGGTAAATATTGTTTATTCATAATATCCTTTGATACCCTTCCACCTGCAACCTGTAACTTGTAACTATTATGACAATTTTGACAATTGCAACAATTACAACAATTATGACTCTAAATAACCTTGTGTCCCTTCAATTGTATGATCCAGTCACTTCTATATTTCCAAAGGCTTTTCTGATCATTTATACCAGCTGATTCCATCATGTTTACCTATCTTGAATCTTCACTTCAGATTAAAAAAAGTATATTTCTGAATCTTTTTTTTAGCTTTGCTTTAGAATATCATTTAAAAAACCATCAAACTTGAAACATTTTATTCAGATTCTACGTCTCATCAGATCCCTATTCTCAACCAGCGATTATTACATTGCCATGAATGAATCCCTTAAAAAGATCGATGGAGATTATACAATGCTCCATTACCCTCTGGATGGCAATGATA
>CAZGOR010000054.1:0-14692 GCA_964527875.1 uncultured Bacteroides sp.
TCTTGATTTTACAAATTTGTCGGTTGCTGGTACAGTTGATTTTAAAAATACCATATTTGGCCGGGGATCAAAGGACTTCCAGGATGCTACTTTTGGAGAGGGAGATGTTTCATTTGTGAATGCAGAATTTAATGATGGTGATGTTTCCTTTGTAAATACTCAGTTTGGTCATGGCAACATTTCCTTTAAGATTGCAAGGTTCGGGACCGGGAAAGTTGACTTTCATTATGCTAAAGTGGGACAAGGTGATATATCTTTCGAAAGAACCGAATTTGGTGATGGCAGAATTGATTTCAGGACGGTTGAATTCGGTGACGGAAGAGTGAATTTCAACCGTGCCATCTTTGGTAACGGTGATGTTTCTTTTGAGGCAAGCCAGATAAAAAAGGGGAAGATCAGTTTTACAAAGGCTGTTTTTGGTGAGGGGGACCTATCCTTTGAACTTGCTGAATATGATGATGCTGAGGCAAGTTTTGACAGGACAGACTTTGGCAGGGGAAGCATAAATTTCTATAATACCAGGTTCAGGACTTTACTTCTGACCTCCTGTCATCTTGACCATTATACTGACCTCAGAGTAGCTAAATGTTCATATATTGATCTTTCTGATATTGTTGCAAGGGATATCATAGATCTTAAGCCATACGAATTTGAGGTCAGGGTTGATACCATTAATTTTTCAGGTATGAGACTGATCGGCAGGATTTTTATAGACTGGGAAAAGAATCACGTAAAAAAACTGATCATGACCCAGAAAGATACTTCCAGAAGGTTCAAAGCTGAACAGTTCAGAACCCTGAAGCAAAATTTTAATGTAACAGGACAATACAGTGATGAGGATAAGGCATACGTGGAATTCAAGCGGCTTGAATCAAAAGCTATTTTAGAGGAAGCAATTCATAAGAACCGGTTCAGTGCAATCTGGATGTTTCCTCTGTACATCTTTAAGCTTGTGGTATTTGACCTGGCAGGTTTATATGCTACCAATCCTTTTCGCGTTATGATCAGTATGCTGGCCTGTTACTCAACCTTCAGCCTGATAGCTGTTATTTTGGTTTTAACAACCGATTCAACCATTATTTCCTCCATTGGTGAGTCCACGCTGGGACTTGTGGCAAAATCATTTTATTACACGGCGGTAACATTTCTGACCATTGGGTATGGTGATTATTATCCTTCAGGAGCACTTCACGGATTAGCCGGGATTGTAGGATGGGTTGGTCTTTTCCTGATGTCTTATTTTACTGTTGCATTTGTCAGGAAAGTATTAAGATAGTTTTAGAGATAACTAATCCAGTTTATCATAAAGGTCAGGTCTCAGCGACTTAGTCCTTCGCATTGATTCCTCCCATTTCCACTTTTCTATTTCTGCTGCGTTTCCTGAAAGCAGGACTTCAGGTACTTTCCAGCCTTTGTAATCGGCAGGCCTGGTATATACAGGCGGGGCAAGCATACCATCCTGGTATGAGTCTGTAAGAGCTGATGTTTCATCAGAAAGAACACCTGGTATCAACCTGACAATACAATCGGTGATGACGGCTGCAGCAAGCTCTCCTCCGGTAAGCACATAATCACCAATTGAAATCTCTCTAGTCGTGAGATGGTCCACTACCCTTTGATCAACTCCCTTATAATGCCCACACAGTATGATCAGGTTTTCCTTCGTGGAAAGTACATTTGCCATTTTTTGATTGAAAGGTGTTCCATCAGCAGAAGTAAAAATGATCTCATCATAATCCCTTTCTTGTTGCAATGCATTAATTGCCAGGTCTATGGGTTCTATTGATAACACCATGCCCGCTTCACCACCATATGCATAATCATCAATTTTTTTGTGTTTACCCCTGCTGTAATCCCTCAGGTTGTGAATAACAATTTCAACCAGGCTGTTTTCCACGGCCCTCTTTATAATCGAATTGTTTAGCGGACTTTCCAATATCTCCGGAATGCCGGATATGATATCAATTCTCATGGAGTAATTAGTTTCTGCAAAAGTAGTTAATATAGCTTAGTTCTTTCTAAAATGCCTATTAATTCGAAAAAAACTTTGACTGTTTTGGTTAATTGTATATTTTCGCAGATGAATGAATGGTCCGTAAGAAAAACGTACCAATGGATATACTTGAACAAAATGATCAGATTCAGAATGAATCTGTCACCGGTAAAAGTAATCCCGGTGAAATTATAGAAGAGTCTACAATTCCGCAAATCATTATTCAGGAGGCCGATTCGGCAGATCAGAGAGATGGTGAAGAACCTGCAAATCCGCAGGTCACTGAACAGGATACCGATTCAGCAGACCAGGGAGATGGTGAGGAATCTGCAAATTCGGATGTCAGTGAGACTGAGATTTTGCAAACAGGTGAAGCAAAATCTGAAAGTAAAACTACCCAACTTCCCTCGGAACAGGATACAAACGCAAATCGTGATATTGCTGATCAGGATAAAGATTCAGCAGGTGCGAAAGATGAAAAAAAAGGAAAAGACGAATTCAAGGTTGATTATTCTGCCCTGACCAGGGAAGATCTTATATTAAGATTGGAGGAATTGCTTGAGAATAAAAACATTCTGGATATCAGAACGGATGTTGATAACATTAAATTAAATTATTATAAGAAATTTAAGGCTGAAGTTGAGCAATTGCGAAAAAAATTTGTTGAGGAAGGTGGAGATATAGATGATTTCAAGGCGCCGGAAGATCCCCTGGAATCCAGAATTAAAGAATTATTCAAGCGATACAGGGAACTGAAAGCCAAAAGCAACAGACTGCTTGAACAGGAAAAAATTGAAAATCTTGAAAAGAAATATGCAGTTATTGAAAAAATTAAAGATTTAATAAATCGCAAAGAATCAATAAATAAGACATTTCAGGATTTCCGGGAACTCCAGAAGGAATGGAGAACTATAGGTCTGGTGCCTCAACAGAATCTTAAAGACTTGTGGGAAACCTATAATCATCATGTCGAAAAATTCTAT
The DNA here is from genome assembly GCA_964527875.1 of uncultured Bacteroides sp. Taxonomy (GTDB): domain Bacteria; phylum Bacteroidota; class Bacteroidia; order Bacteroidales; family SM23-62; genus LJUQ01. Next base: position 2,977 of record CAZGOR010000054.1, read on the forward strand.
GATTATATCAAGATCAATAAAGAACTGAGAGATCTTGATTTTAAAAAGAATCTTGAAGCAAAAATTGCATTATGTGAAAAGGCTGAAGAGCTGTTATTGGAATCTTCCATCATCAATGCATTTAAGAAGCTCCAGAAATATCATGAACAATGGCGTGAGATTGGACCAGTACCTGTTGAAATGAGAACAGAGATCTGGGAAAGATTCCGTGCAGCCACATCACAAATCAATAAAAAGCATCAACAGTATTATGAAGAGCTGAAGAAAGAACAGAAAAAAAACCTTGAACAAAAAAGACTGTTATGTGAAAAAGCTGAGGATATTTCTAATCTTGTCCTGACAAACATCAAAGAATGGGAAGCAAAATCAAAAGAACTGATTGAAATTCAGAAGGTTTGGAGAACTATAGGTTTTGCTCCAAAGAAGGATAATAATAAGATTTACAAGCGTTTCCGCTCGGCCTGCGATCAATTCTTCAACAGGAAACGTGAATTTTATGCACTGAACAAAGAAATGTACCAGAATAATCTTCAGCTAAAAACTGATCTGTGTATCCAGGCCGAAGCGATAAAGGATAGTTCAGAATGGAAAAAAACAACTGAAGACCTGATTAATTTACAGGGGCGATGGAAAGAAATCGGCCCGGTACCGCGCAAGTATTCCGATCAGATATGGAAGAGATACCGGGCAGCCTGTGATCATTTCTTTGAAAGAAAAAATGCTTATTACAGTTCTATTGATAAGACTTATCAAGCTAATCTTGTAAAAAAAGAAAAACTTATCAAAGAGATTGAGAAATGTAAACTCTCAGATGATCTGGTTGAAAACTTTAAAATACTCAATGATTTTCAGCGAAGGTGGGCAGAGATAGGTTTTGTTCCATTGAAAGACAAAGATACCATACAGGAACGCTACCGTGTTGCGTTAAACCGGCACTATGATAACCTTAAGATTGACGATCATAAAAAGAATCTTCTGAAATTCCGGAACCGCATCAATAATATACTTCAAAAGCCAAAGTCCGATTTAAAACTCAGGCAGGAAAGAGATAAATTTATTGCTCGCCTGCAACAATTAAAGAATGATATTGTACTCTGGGAAAATAACATCGGTTTTTTTACCAAATCCAAAAATGCCCAGACTATGATTGATGAGGTGAACAATAAAATCTCCAACGCCAAAAATACGATTAAACTTCTTGAAGCCAAGATTGAGTTAATTGATAACCTGGAAATCGATCAGGGTTAGGATTTTTTAAAGAATAAAAATTATTAACTTTGGCAACTTATTAAAGCTGATTTCCAATTGTCATCAAGCAAGTATATTTTTATTACAGGTGGTGTAACCTCTTCACTTGGGAAAGGAATCATCTCAGCTTCACTGGCAAAACTTCTACAGGAAAGGGGATTGTCGGTCACAATTCAAAAGTTAGATCCTTATATCAATGTTGATCCAGGAACATTGAATCCTTATGAACACGGGGAGTGTTATGTTACAGAAGATGGAGCTGAAACGGATCTTGATCTAGGGCATTATGAAAGATTTCTGGGAATGCCCACTTCACAGGCCAACAATATTACAACCGGCAAGATATACCAGTCGGTGATCAATAAAGAAAGACGGGGTGATTATCTCGGTAAAACCGTTCAGGTTATACCACACATTACCGATGAAATAAAACGAAGGATAAAACTGTTAGGTGCCAGGCATAAATATGATGTTGTTCTAACTGAGATCGGAGGTACTGTAGGTGATATCGAATCGCTCCCTTATATTGAAGCTGTCAGGCAGCTGAAATGGGAACTGGGAACCGGAAATACGCTGGTCATCCATCTTACCCTGGTGCCGTACCTTTCTGCTACAGGCGAACTGAAAACCAAACCTACACAACATTCTGTAAAGGTTCTGCTTGAAACAGGTATCCAACCTGATATTCTGGTTCTTCGAACAGAAAAGACACTTACACGTGATTTGCGTAAGAAAGTTGCTTTATTCTGTAACGTGGAATATGATTCTGTTATTGAATCGATCAATGTATCGACAATTTATGAAGTACCACTGCTGATGCAGAAGGAAAAACTGGATAATATCGTCATCAGGAAACTATGCATCAAAAATACCAGGAATGCGGATATGAAGCCCTGGAAAGAATTTGTGAACAGATTAAAACATACAACTCAGGCGGTTGATATCGCACTTGTTGGGAAATATGTCGAACTGGCCGATGCGTATAAATCGATTATCGAATCCGTTAATCATGCCGGTGCTGTCCATAAAAGCAGGGTAAATCTCCATTGCTTGCATTCAGAAGATATTACAATACAGAATGTAAAAGAATTACTTGGTGAAATGAAGGGCATTATTGTTGCCCCGGGGTTTGGTGACAGAGGTATTGACGGGAAGATTATAACCGTTCAGTATGCAAGGGAGCATGGTATCCCGTTTCTTGGAATCTGTCTGGGTATGCAATGTGCTGTAATCGAATTTGCCCGTAATAAAATGGGACTTGCGAAAGCACATTCTACCGAAATGAATCCGATGACTCCATATCCTGTTATTGACCTTATGGAAGAACAAAAGGGCGTGTCGGAGAAGGGTGGAACGATGAGGCTGGGTACTTATTCCTGCCGTATAAAGGAAGGTACACTTGTGCACAGAACTTACGGTACAACATTGATTAGGGAAAGACACCGCCACAGGTATGAGTTTAATAATGATTACCTTAAAGATTTTGAGAAAAATGGGATGGTCGCCTCCGGGATCAATCCGGAAAACAAGCTTGTTGAGATCATTGAAATCCCGGAACACCCATGGTTCGTGGGTATACAATTCCATCCTGAATACAGCAGTACCGTCATGAATCCGCATCCCCTTTTCATCGGATTCATAAAAGCTGCTTTACAACTGAAAGCAAATGAAAGTAAGAAGTCAACATCCAAAGGGATTTCTGCCGATTATCAAAAATAAAGCAACTGACTAATATCAATAATTCAGAAATAAGATAAAAAAATGTAATTAACCACAAAGGAACACAAAGGAGTCTATTATTGAACCTTTGAGCCCTTTGTGTTGTACTTTGTGTACCTTAGTGGTTAAATCATAAATTGATCGGAAGAGAATATGGACAGAAACACATTGATAGGTATATTATTAATTGCAGTTATTCTGATTTTATATGCAACATTGAATAAACCTGCCAGGGAGCGTCGTCTTGAAGAAGCCCAGCGGATCAGAGATTCACTGGAAAATGTCCAGCAAATGGAAGCAGATTCTGCTGTTGTACCATTAGCCGAAGAGCAGGAACAACCAGAAGAAGAAGAAACTGAAACAGTCCGTAAAGAAGATACTTTCCTGACAAAGGAAGAGCTCGATGTTTATGGAGATTTTGCCGGTGCAGCCATAGGTAAAAAGGAGCGGATTGTTATTGAGAATGACCTGATCAAACTCAGCATTTCAACGAAAGGTGGCAAGCCATATTCCGTTCAGGTAAAAAACTATCAAACTCATGATTCGTTACCCCTTATCTTGTTTGATGGTGATTCAACCATATTTGGACTGAATTTTTTTGCCGGGAATCGCAGCATCAATACCGACGAGCTTTATTTTATCCCCTCCAGGGAAGAAAAGCATATCATTATTGAAGATCAGCCAGAAACGCTTTCCATGAGATTGAATGCTGAAGATGATCAGTATATCGAATATACATATACGCTTGCACCAGGGGATTATATGGTTGATTTTGATATTCAGTTCCATAATATGCAGGATATGCTTTCAGACAGGATCAATTACATCGATCTTAACTGGGAGACGTATATTCCGGGCCATGAACGGGGACGGGTTAATGAATTAAATTATACAACTATCATTTACAGACATTTTCAGGATGAGGTGGATAAGTTAAATCCAAGGAGTAAAAAAGAAGTGGCAGAAGAGGATATTACAACGCGCTTACAGTGGATTGCTTATAAGCAGCAATTTTTTTCGTCGGTACTTATCACTGATGATTACTTTTCAAATGCCTATCTGATCTCAACCAAACTGGATGAATCCAACAAATTCCTGAAGACATTTTCAGCACAGATAGGTATTCCCTATGAAGCAAAACAGGAATATACTTGTCCAATGGCCTTTTATTTTGGCCCGAATCATATTAATACTTTAAATAAATATGGAAATGAATTGGATGAGCTGATCAATCTGGGGGGGCCTTTGAGCAGTCTGATCAATCGTTACCTGATCATTCCGATCTTCAATTTTCTTAACAGGTTTATCGGGAGTTACGGTCTTATCATTCTTGTCTTGACAATTATCATCAAGGTTATGTTATTCCCGCTTACCTACAGGTCTTACAGATCGATGGCCAAAATGCGGGTTCTGAAGCCTGAAATTGATGCCATCAACGAGAAAATTCCAAAGGAGAAAGCCATGGAACGGCAACAGGCAACAATGGCATTATATAAGAAGGTGGGGGTTAGTCCGCTGGGTGGATGCCTGCCGATGTTCTTACAATTGCCCATCTTGTATGCGATGTTCCGTTTTTTCCCCACCTCAATTGAACTCAGGCAGGAAAAGTTCCTTTGGGCACATGACCTCTCAACCTATGATTCAATACTGGATTTGCCATTCAATATTCCGATGTATGGCGATCATGTCAGCCTCTTTACATTGCTGATGACTGTCTCTACTATATTAACCATGCGCATCAGTAATCAGGCAAGCGCATCAACCTCACAAATGCCCGGAATGAAAGGCATGATGTATATCATGCCGATCATGTTCATGTTTATACTGAATAATTTTTCAGCTGCACTGACCTATTATTATTTCCTTGCAAATATTATCACATTCGGACAAAATCAATTATTCAAACAGTTTATCGATGAGGAAGAGCTGCTTAAGAAATTGAAGACGAATCAGAAGAAACCCAAGAAAAAATCAGGATTTCAGAAAAGACTTGAGCAGATGTCAAAGCAACGGGGTTCCAGTCCCCCGAAAAAGAGATGACAGGAGCGGGTATAAACCTGATAATTGAATTTTCGGAATTAACTTTGGCTATTTCCACATTTTAGCAGAAACGAATCAGTCATATTGATAATTAGGAAATTGTAGAGCCGTTCCCCCGATGCCCCGTGAGGACGGCTCTACAAAAATATCTATTATTCAATAACTTAGTTTTTTCAATCGCACAACACGATAATCCATAGTTTATGAATATTGAAAGGATCATATTTTGCTCTAATAAAAATACCAATAAAAAAACGTGAATTTATAAAACTGCTTGGGACGGGTATTACCGGAATTACCCTGACTCCCGAACTGGTTGCAAGCTGTCGGTCAGGTGATATCAAAACCAATGGTATGAACTGGGTATGGATGTCCAGGCAGTCTTTATCTGAACAGGAATGGAAAAAAAAGTTTCGTTTCTTTAAAGAATGTGGTATTCATGGGATATTGATTCAAGGTGACAGTGATTTTTACAGGTTTATTGCACCTGTAGCGAAACAAAGCGGGCTCGAAATCCATGCCTGGATCATTGCACTTAACAACAGGGATCCTGAAATTTTGAAAAATCATCCCGATTGGTTTACAGTAAGCCGGGAAGGGAAATCCTCACGTGACTATCAACCCTATGTTGATTATTATTCATGGTTATGTCCCAGCAGGAAAGAAGTAAAGGAATACCTGGCAGATTGGGTGGATAAACTTGCAGGAATCGAAGAACTTGACGGGGTGCATCTGGATTATATCAGATATTCTGATGTTATTCTGCCCAAAGGCCTCTGGGATAAATATAATCTGGTCCAGGATAAGGAATATCCTGAATTTGATTTTTGCTATTGTGATGTTTGCCGTAAGCAGTTCAGAAAACAGGAGGGAGTTGATCCTATGGAGCTTGAAGATGCACCTGTAAATGATGCCTGGAGGCAATTCCGTTTGGATTCAATAACAAATCTGGTGAATATGCTGGCTGATGTAGTACATGCGCGCTCTGTGAAGCTTTCTGCAGCTGTGTTTCCAACACCCAAAATAGCCAGGAAGCTGGTCAGACAAGACTGGCCCAGATGGAATCTTGATACGATACATCCCATGATCTATCATAACTTTTATGAAAAGGAGATTGAATGGATTGAAGAAGCAACAAGAGAAGGTGTTCATGCGCTGAAAGGAAAGTTTCCCCTTTATTCCGGCCTGTATGTACCGGAGATACCTGCAGATCGGTTGAAGGATGCTGTGCAGGCTGCTCATAAGGGTGCGGCAAAGGGTGTAACTTTATTCCATGAAGGTAGCATGACCAATAAACACTGGGAAGAATTTAAAACATTTTAACCTGTAATAGGTACCTGAGATTATTTATAAACATATAATGAGATTTAAACTTTTATTATTCGCCGGACTTTTAGATCTTATTCCTTTTTTTCTTCATGCACAGGAATTTAAAGCCCTTTCAAGATTAAGTTATTACATGCAGGAGGAGATGGGAGAAGTGATGGTTGTTGTACCTGAAAATATTACAGGGAATGAATTCAGAGCAAGTCTGCAAAGAAACGAAGATATTATTCAAACAGGAGTTGATCTCAATAGGGGTATTAATCTTATCTCTTTTGACCTGACAGAAATACGGCCGGGGGAAGATACTTTATTATGCAGGATCAGCGGTAATGGAAGGGATATCGAAATGCCGGTTATTGTAAGGATTCTTCCGCCTAAATATAATGCTGTTCAGATAGACCGTCTTTCCGGGGGACTAATTGTTCACGGATTACCATTTTTCCCTGTCGGTTTTTACTGTTATTGGCCTGTTCAGCCTACATTACCCGAAGAAGAGGTTGTTAAAGGATTTAACATGATTTCTCCTTACCAGCGAATTGGAAGAAAAACCCGGAAAGAAAGGATGACATACCTTGACCGTTGTATGGAACTGGGAATAAAAGTACATTATAATCTTCTGAGTGTTGCAGGAGGAGGTGGTGTGGGATCAGGCACAGGTATGACCCGGGCTGAGAAACAGGAAATGCTGATAGAAGAAGTCAATGCGATAAAAGACCACCCGGCTTTGCTTGCCTGGTATGTTTCTGATGAACCGGTTGGACAACAAATTCCCGTTGATCTGCTCATTGAAACAAAGGAACTTATCAATGAGCTGGATCCCTATCATCCGGTTACTATTGTATTTATGGCCCCACATAAAGCTGGCGATTACATTAATGCTATGGATATTGTCATGGCCGATCCATATCCCATTCCTAACAGTCCTGTTAATGAAGTATCGGAGGTGACGAGAAACCTGATACAGGAGTTCTATCCCGGAAAACCGGTCTGGATCGTACCACAGGCTTTCGGGGGCAACGAATGGTGGCAAAGAGAACCTACACCAGATGAATTATATGTGATGACTTATCTTGGCATAGTCGGTGGAGCAACAGGGATCCAGTATTTCATCAGGCATGGTATGAATGCTTTTCCAAAGTCAACAATTGCATGGGGAGCAGCATCCAGGGCAGCACTTGAGTTAAACGAACTGATACCTTTTCTTTTCTCAGACGATCATACCGAGGTAAACTGTGATAAGAAAGAAATCGTATTGCAAACCTGGCAGCATGGAAATGATATACTTTTAATCGCCGTAAATCCATCAAACAAACCTTTGCAATGTTTATATACCTTGCCCGAAAGTTATCAGGAAGCTCCAAGTGATGTGTTATTTAAAAACCGTTCAGTTATGCCTTTGAATGGAAAGTTGAAAGATTTTATTGATGCCATGGATGTGAGGATTTACAGGCTGAAAAAAGCTAAAATGGGATCTGAGGATGATTCAGCAAATTATATTGTGGACCCGGGCTTTGAAGCACAACCTTCTGCAGGTATTCCGACATCAGTTTATGCCAAACTGGGAGGTGACAGAGGTGCCACCTATTTCCTTGACCCGAGAACATTTGTTGACGGAAGTCATTCACTGCGCATGATAACACCAACAACAGGAAAAGGTTATTCACTTGATTTTTATCGTTTCTATCTCAAAACCGGTAAAACATATACATATTCTGTCTGGGCCAAATGCCTTCCACATGATCCCGAATACCATCCGTTGCCCAAAGAGGGATTCCTGAAACGTTTGTTTAGTAAACCGGATGAAACAGGCAGATATCCGTCTTTTACTCTTTCGGTCAGGGGAGCAGGATCAAAAAGCTTCATACTTGATACAACATGGAGAAAATATGAGTTTGCAGTTGATCTGACACATCGCAATGAAGGTACCATGCTTGTGACACCTTCACTTGAACTAACCGGTGCAGGAACAGCATGGTTTGATCAGGTTCAGTTTATTGCTGATCTTGATGTCAGTTCAATCGTTTCTGATGATCCGCCGGGTTTTATTCTTCATGCATTATCATCAAATCCTGTGGATGAGTTTCGTTATTGTATTGGAGACGTTTTTGATATTTCTGAATCAAAACGAATTGACAGTGGAAAAGTAATCAGTCAATCAACAAAGTTGTGGGTTGCAGCAATCAGAAATGGTTTAACTGAAGGGCATGCTGTCATTGACCTGGTCTTTCATGAAGGGATTGGCCGTAAACCACAGCTAAATATTGATTATTCAATGGAATACCCGGGATCAGGAAGGATCAGTATACTCGACGGCCTGACAGGTTCAGCAAGTTACCGTGATCAAAACTGGCAGGGATTCAAGGGAGATATTGATGTGGTTGTTGACCTTGGCAAGACGACAACTATTTATCAGATGTCAGCAGGATTCCTGGAAGACCAGCGATTTCGGATCTTTTTCCCGGAATCAGTTGAATTTCTGGTTAGCAACGACGGAAAGGAATATCAGACTGTTTATACCGGTCAATTCAGTGAACCTGACCGTGACCGGACACCCAAACTCAGATCACCCGGGATTGACAATCTTTCCATAAAAGCACGTTTTGTGAAACTTCGTATAAAAACAATCGGGAATTGTCCCGACTGGCATGTTGGTGCCGGAAAACCTGCCTGGTTATTTATAGATGAATTTATTATTAATGAATTGTGATATCGGGATGAAGAATCATCGCAAAGAATCGGTGATAATAGCATTGAATTTTTGACTGCTGGTATCCCGGCTTTCGATAATAAAAATACACCCGATTTTCTTACCCTTTTTATCACATCCATATCAGAAGAAATTTAGAACTGCCCTGCTGTGCGATTGTACGGAGAATTCGTGTGAACAGACAAACAAGTAATTGAATCCTTGAGTTTCTACAGAGCCGTATTGCGTTCCAATGTGCTATGCAAATATTTGAATATCAATATTTTTTGTTTAAGTGCAAGAAGTGGTTAACATTTGAATAAAACAAGAATTTTCCATTAATAATATTTTTTTAATATAAAACGAAGTTCAATTATTTCTTTTTAGTCTAATTAATACTTAAAAAAAAATGTGATAAGTATTATTATATTAAATAAATTTTATTTAATTTACATGATTATTTATAAAATATTTCAATTTTAATCTCAAGTAATGTATTGTAATGATTTACTTTCAAAAGGATTTTTTATTCAAACTTAAAGGAGTTGAAAGAAAGAAGTATCTTTTTAAACGACACATTATTAAATATTTGTTTTTACATGGGGAAAGCACATGTAATGCCATTGGTCAACATGTCAAACTCAGTGTGCCTTCGGTTCAGGCAAGCATTTATGAGTTGAAAGATGAGGGTGTTATTGAAGAAAGAGGACAGGGAAGTTCCAGTGGGGGCAGGCGCCCGAATATATACGGTTTAAGGGAGGAATCATTTTATTTTCTGGGCCTCGATATTGGAAGATATCATGTAAGATTGGCAATTCTTGATAATAACAGGAATATCATAACCGGGATCAAGATATATGAGATAAAATTTGTCAATGATTTAAGTTATCTGGATAAAATTTGTGAATATGTAAGTAATCTGATCAAAACATCAGGGATTGATAAGAAAAAACTAATTGGTATAGGTATGGATATGCCAGGTGTGATTGATTCGGAAAAAGGCATTAATTACAGTTACTTATATAATCCGGATGAGACATTGACCGAAACCCTGGAAAAAAGATTTAACCTTCCGGTGTTTCTTGAAAATGATGCTAATGCCCGTGCATTGGCTGAGTATTGGTTTGGTCATGCCAGGGACAAGAAAAATGCAATTGTATTGCTTCTCAGCTGGGGTATTGGGCTGGGTCTGATCTTAAACGGGGAATTATACCAGGGAGCGAACGGTTTTGCAGGTGAATTCAGTCATATCCCTTTTAAGGATGATGGAAAGTTATGCTGGTGTAACAAAAGGGGTTGTCTGGAAACAGTTGCCTCTGCAACAGCTTTATCTGCACTTGCAAAAGAGGGGCTCAGCAGTGGCAATATATCTTCCATAGTCGGGTATGTTGATGATAAAAAGGAATATATTGATCCTGACATAATTATCAATGCAGCAAATCAAGGTGATCAGTTTGCTATAAAAATTTTATCTGAAGTAGGTTTAGAACTTGGGAAAGGGATTGCTGTTTTAATTCAAATTCTTAATCCTGAGGTAATCATACTCGGAGGCAGAATGGCCCGGGCTAAACAATATATTGTAACACCTATTCAACATGCCTTGAATTCATATTGCAATCCCACATTACTTGAGAATGTAAGCATTGAAATAACAAATTTTAAGGAAGAGGCGGCTATCCTTGGCTCGGCGGTATTGGTTATGGATAAATTATTAAACAATAAATAATTCCCAAATGGCTTTCTCAAATGGCTTTAGGTTTAGTGGTTATGGAAGAGGGTTAACTTTTGTAATATCTATGTTGAGATAATAATACTGTTAACCCTCTTTTTAAATTAATATCAGTTCGATAGAAGGATGAGTTTTTATATGCTAAATGTGAATAATTTTAGTAGACCAGGGTATATGGAATAATGGAACAATGGAATACTGGCTAAAAATCAAAATACATGTCGAACTCACATTAATTTAATCTGGAGAATAATAAATCCGGTTTTAAAGCTATACATATCTTTTTTATCAAAGCAGTTAAGTGATGCTAAATATCCTGTATTTATTATTTGAAACCATTATTATTAATTAAAATCCGTTAAGCGTATGAAACGAAATCTATTTATTACCTTCCTGATGCTTGTGGCGCTGGCAGGTAATGCTTTTGCACAGCGTACCATAACAGGTACGGTTACGTCGGCTGAGGACGGAATGCCATTGATTGGCGTCACAGTTATGGTACCCGGAACTACTATTGGTACGATTACTGATGTAGACGGCGTCTATTCCATAACGGTTCCTGACGATGTCACGGTATTACGTTACTCATATGTTGGAATGACAACCAGGGATGTGACCATCAGTGCTTCAGATGTTATTGATGTAACATTGGAACCCGGATTACTGGAGATGGATGAGGTTGTTGTGACAGCCCTTGGTATTTCCAGGGAGAAGAAAGCACTGGGTTATGCTGTTTCTGAAGTCAGTGGTGACGATCTGGCAACGGTAAAAGAAACCAATATAATCAACTCTCTATCAGGACGAGTTGCCGGTGTCGTTCTCACCCAATCACCTTCCGGGCCTGGTGGAGGTACCCGTGTGGTCATCCGCGGTAATAACTCCATTACCGGTAATAACCAGCCGCTATATGTTGTTGATGGTGTTCCCATGGACAACAGCGGGTTTGGTAGTGCAGACGGTACCGGTAC
>CAZGOR010000055.1:0-14684 GCA_964527875.1 uncultured Bacteroides sp.
CAATGAAATTTCCAGTTTCCATTTAACAGCATGAAAAAATCTGATTTTGTTCTGTCGAATGATAGTGCATCTTCAACAGATTGGTAGGGCATTAATGTGGCGTGTGGCGGTTGTTTGTTCAGGCTGATCACAGCAGGATTTTCCCAGTCATTTGTGGATTGACAAAAAAGGTTAAAACAAAATATAAAAACCAGTAGAAAGAAAGTTATTAACTTTTTCATATGTCTGATATTATTGTGATAGAATGAAACTCTGTGGTTCTCTATAAAATCTCTGTGGCCCTCTGTGACCCAATATGAAAAAAGTTAGTCACAGAGAACCACAGAGAAATGTACAAAATTCTTATTTACCGACTCCTGTTTGCAGGAGTGTTTTAAGTTCTTCAAGATAATTTTCGTAAACATCTCTTGGATTTGTGTTATGTTCCTTGCATATACTGGCTGCCATTCCCGCCACTTCACCCATCATTCCTCCTGTCCGCATGACCCTGACTGTTCCCAGGGCGACGTGGGTTACACTGATACATCTTCCTGCCATGAACAGGTTTTCAATATTTCTTGAATAAAGACATCTGTATGGTATTTCATAAGGTTCGATAGCAGGATGGACATACCAGCTGTAAAATTCCTGCTCCGGATAAAATTTAGAATTTAATGAATCGGGGACATGAAGGTCTATGCCCCAGGTTGTGGTTACACATGCATCGGGGAATTCTGTTTTTTCCTGTATATCCTGCTGTTTCAGGATTACATCACCGAGCAATCGCCGTGATTCCCTTTTTCCTGCTATATAAGCAACCCAGTCTAACTCCCATCTTGCATATTTATCTTTCTGATGATTTTTAAGATACGACCAGTTACCAAAAATTGCCCTGAGGTTCAGGTCTCTTATATATTCAGCCTGGTCGACAGTATGTTCCCGGAATCCGGCTTCCCATCTCCAGTCAGCACGGGTCTGGTCAAGGTAATAATCATCATTGAATTGAATGGCCCATGGAAGATCCGGAAATGTAGATTCATAGTCTTTTTCTGAGGCATACCAGAGGTTGGAAGATCCCATGGTCATATTATCATGAGTATCAGGAGCCATAGACTCATCGGTCTCTTTCTCGCTTTCCCTTCCGTATGCAAAATCTGCTCCCGCAAGGTATCCAAGGTTACCATCGCCGGTGCAATCGGCAAACCACCTGCCGTGAAATTCAAATTCTTCATTGGTTTCTATATTTCTGCCTGTAACAGAAGTAATTTGCCCATTCATTAATGATGCTTTAAAAACATGAGTACTCAGGAACAGTTTTATGTTTTTTTCCTGTCTGACCAGATTAAGCTTGTGCTTGTCACCATATGCTTCGGCAGGTCCGGCATTTCCGGGATCGCCCGTATCAAGCTCCCGTACTATTTCTCCCAGTTCCGGGTACATATTTTCCCTGGTTGATCCCCCGAGGTGCACGCGGATTTCTGAACTGTTGTTACCTCCCAGAACAGGCCGGTTCTGGATCAATGCCACTTTTAATCCCAGGCGGGCTGCAGAAACAGCTGAACATATCCCGGCAATACCGCCTCCGACAATAACCAGGTCAAAATCACCTGCATTGGCAGGCTCATCAGGGATGTTGAGTAATTCCTTCCTGAACTTATAAAGTTCAGGATCATTGTTGGTAAGATTAACAGCAGTATCTTTTGTAAACAAGATGGCATCGCACCGGCCGTTAAAACCGGTAAGGTCGTGCAGTGCTACCCTGTTTTTCGATTGTTTGATGTTTATCATACCTCCATAGATCCATGACCATTTATTGCCGGTTTTTCCGAAAACCATATCAAGAGGCCGGTCATCAATCATGAGCTGAAAAATGCCCGGACTTTCTGCCGGATCCCATGGGGAATTCCAATTCCAGGTTCTGACATATACATGGTATTCTCCTGCTTGTGGAAATTCAACCGTTGTCCTGGCATCTTTAACCGGTTTACCCAATCCATGTGCCATCAGGTAAGGAGATCCCATCTGGTCCATAAACTGGGGATCGACTACCCAGCCGCCTTTATGGTCAAAATTCTCTGCTTCAATGAGAATACTATCTGTCTCTGGCACTGAACAACTGTTGAAAATCACAACAACAAAAACAATAATTGTTTTAATGTATTTCATGATCCGGTTTTTGTATACTCTGTGGTTCTCTCCCTGTTTCTCTGTGGTTAATTATAATTTTTTAATAACCGTAGAGAACCACTGAGATTTTAAGGAGAACCGCAGAGAATATCATGCAGTAATTATTTATTTTATTGTAAATATATACTCAAATTGCCTGGGAACATTTATAGCAGAAAATACCAACCTGATCAGTTCATCACTCCATACACGTTTTAATCGCGAATCTGTAATGGGAATATTTTCAGTTTTAAGTGAAAATATGTTATCATCATAGTGAATAAATAGTATATCTTCCGGTTTGTTCCTGTTTACAAGGGTTATTTTTCCATTTTTGTTTTCTTTTACAATGAAGTGTGTCATTATGTTCATTTCCAACTGGTTATCTGATCCGTCAAACTGGTATTGATCCGTGACAGATATTTTCTTTCCCCTTTTAAAGTCGATTGTTCTTCTCAGGGATTGGATACCGGCCTTTTCAGGGTATGCTTTTTCAATATTCAATGCGAACTTCACATTGTTCTTATCAGCCTTATACATTTCATTTTCAGCTTTGAACTCACGTCCGTTCATTTGCATTTTTCCATTGATTGTTGGAAGATTATGGTAAGCCGACTGCATGGTCCAGATGGTGTATCTTTCATCGCTGAATGTTTGACGCCGGTATGTTTCCACTCCGACATCAATGATTGCAGGTTTTCCATTCAGGTATACAATAAAATTTCCGACATCATTATGGTTGTGACTTTCAGCGTTATGTCCGCCTTTGGCAGCAAGGTAGAGCCCTTCATTATTTTTTGTGTCAGAACGTGCAGCCATAACCTGGATATCCGGAAGCAAGACATTTAATAACAGTGGTTCTCTGCCTTCATGACCCAGCATTTCATTAAAGACGAATAAGGTTGGCAGCTGTCTTCTTCCCAGGGCTCCGAATGAATAAACAAGGTCTTCCGGTCCTGACCATTTCCTGGATGCCAGAAATGCACCGAAATCCATCAAGTCTTTATTACCGATACTTTTACCGTACCGGTATATCAGGAAGGGATCGGCCCCGACAATGGCCGATGCGTCAGCAAAATTGATGAAATATGGCCAGCTGATATAGGCTCTGAGGATGTAAAGTCCCATATTTTGTACAAGTGGCTCATTAAAGATATCAATTCTGCCATCTGAAATTGAATAAAGATCATCCAGGCAATCGAACAGTGAACCACCTGCTTTGTCCCAGTAACCGGGTCCTTCATCACAACCTCCGTCAACGGGATAGAGATTTAGAAAATGATCAAGAATAACCATTATCTTATATATAGCTGCAGCTTTGCGTTGAGGATCTTTTTCAATTAGCATTACAGAAGGAAGCCAGTTGGAACAGATCCATGGTGTCCAGTTATTAAGTGACCCGCTGTTGTATCCCATCCACCAGAAATCCTCTCTTTCCAGTCCGGGTGTCAGGATCCTTCTCTGTATTTCGTATTCAATGCGTTCCCTGATAAGGGGGGATTCTCTGTCGAGTTGTGAACCAACGAGATACAAAACCCAGGCCAGCTGACAAGATGTTTCGGCAGCAAACAGGTCGATGGTGGGCTCAGTAACATCAGGCAATCCGGCTCCTTTACTTTGCATGCCAAGATGGGCTGAGACTCCCCAGTAGGTTTCTTCGCAAATAGCCCATATTCCATTGATGATTTGTTCGGTAAAACGTCCCTGTCGTTCAAATAATTCGGCCATTACCATGGAAGTAAGAGCCCGTCGTCGTTCAAAAGATACCGACTCATAGCTTGTACGGTTTCCGCTCCTGACGAAGTTAAGAGCTGTAGTGGCAGGTATGACAGGCCATGAATAATCGAAATATTTCTCTCCTTCATTGATGAAAAAGTTTCTGACATATTCCGGGAACTGGTCCCATACATCAGGTTCGTCAATGGTAGGGTAAGGGTGCCAGTCTTCAGCTGGTGAGAGAATATCTGAAAGTTCTTCAGGAGAAATTTTACGGGTCAGCAGATTTCTTTGTTTGGTATCCTGGGCGGAAGATAAAAACGAATAAGTGAGTAATAAAATATAAATTATTGTTTTATTCATAGAATGGTAATTTTAAAGCAGGGAAATGGATCAGTGAATATAGGATATTATTAGAAAAGAAAGAAGGATATTTAAGTCAAAACTTACCCTCGGTTAACAACCGGGTTTGAATATTATCATCCTTATTGTGTATCTGGGGGTGTGACAGCTTCTATATAAGGCTTCACGCAGAGTTCGCAAAGTACGTGCAAACCTGCCTGCTGAAGTGCTTCGGCACGCAGGCAGGGATCGCAAAGAACTAATTAGCAGTTATTTATACTTTCCTGTATTTGTTCTTTTTGCATTCCCTGCATTCCGGCAAGCGGCAGAATTTTCATGCCTTTATACCTTCACACTTTCACATCTTTACCCTTCTAAAATCTCAGCCTTATATTATTGGGACAATTACTACCCTTGCGATCATTTAAACCTTGCGACAATTGAGACTTCCTGTAATCTTGTAACCCTGTAATCCTGTAACCTTGTAGCCTTCTTAACTCAATATCCCGGATTCTGAATCAAAAAGGATCCCCATTCTTGTCATTCCCTAACATGTCTATTTCAGATTGTGGAATAGGAGCATATTCGTTTTTATTCTTTTCGAAATAGGCGTTCCAAAGATATGTACGTTTTTCTTTTTCCGTCTCAAGATATTCATTCAATACCTTATCGGGGCTATACCCCAGCGTACAAGATCGAAGAAACGGTGTCCTTCCATGGCGAATTCCAGCCGCGATTCAAATCTTACTGCATCCCGGGCATAATCTGCATCAGGGAAAGAGGGATACTCTTTGATAAAATAGTTGGCGGCCGGTGTTCCATCGTTAACAGAATACTGTATTTCAAAAATTGATTCTTTATTGTTATTGGTTGGAAAAATAATATAGCGTTCAATTTGTTCAATTCCACTACCGGAGGTTAGAGAACCGCCTGTATATGCATCATCAGAAGCCACCGATCCCCAGATCCAGTTCGAGACAGCTGCACACCAGGCATATAATCCATCCATGTTATCAACCCCTGTCCAGGGATTGTAATCAGGATATTCATTTTTGCCCGGCACTTCGTATCGGGTTATTCATAGTTTAAACCTTTTCAGAGGTTTATACCCTGTACCTGGAACCGACAAAAATAAACCATTTGCCTAGGTTAACAACCTGGTTTACTGATATACTCTGCGTTATTGCTGCTGCCGGTTAACAACCGGCAAAACTTCACAGCCCTAAGCCCAATGCTCTCACAAACATGCAACTTGTAACCTGTAACTTGCACCCCGTATCCTTCTCTATACTATAAAGATTGATAGACGCTTGTCAATCCCTGATTTGGCAATCAGGAGTTAACTATCCACTCTTCACGCACCCTGTACCTTGCACCTTGCACCCTGTACCCTGCACCTTACACCCTCTACCCTGCATCCTGCTTTTATCAAAGTTCCCAACCAGCCCTGTATTCACGATACAGGAATTTATTTGCTTCGTTGTTATTCGTGACTTTCATATTCTCTGCGTCCCATTCGATTTTACTACCGGCCCGTAATGCAACAGCACCGAGGAGAATAGTTTCTGTTACAGGTCCTGCATACAGGAAGCTGCCGGGAGATTGTTCTCCGCTAATAAAGGCATCCAGCCAAACGTTTTCATTTCTCTCAGTAATATCTTCTGGTATTTCTTCTGTTCCCAGAAAATCAAACATCTTTTTCTCCGGTATGATCCGTGGTTTACCGCAATGGAAACTTGCCAGGATCTTTCCCTTATCACCCACGAACATCATTCCTTCCCTGGGCAGATCCTTGTCAATTTCCAGTTCATCGGGTCTTGCAGGTTTCATTCCTCCGTCATACCAGAACAGGTCAAATGGTCCCAGTTCTTTTTGCTGAGGAAACTTAAAATGAATAATGCATGAGTATGGGAAAGCGACATTATTTTCATGTGGATTGCTCACGTGATCTGTTATTTTACATGTAGTGGTACCATAAGCTTCAGCGCTGACCGGCGGAGTATCGATGCCAAAGGTTAGGAACAGAGGCCAGAGGCTGTAATTACCCATATCTGCGATGCTGCCTGCACCGAAATCATACCATCCCCGGAATACGGCATGTGTGTAATTGGGATGATAGGGGCGGTCGGGTACGCATCCGAGCCAGAGGTCCCATTCAAAACCATCCGGAACCGGTGGTGTTTCAGAAGGATTGGCTGTCCACTGGGGCCATACAGGTCGGTTTGACCAGTTATGTATTTCTTTTAGAGTACCTATGGCACCATTCCTGATCCAGTCTAATGCCAGGTCATAGCCGGTTCTTCTGCTCCAGGCCAGAAGGTGTGTGACGACTCCTGTCTTTTTTGCGGTTTCAATGGTTAATCTTGCTTCATAAACCCTGTTGGCAATAGGTTTGTGAATGACAACATGCTTTCCTTTATTCATTGAAGCGATGGAGATATATCCGTGAAGATGATCTGGAGTCATCACCTTTACTGCGTCAATGTCCTTTTCCTTTTCCAGCAATTCACGGAAATCAGCATAAGAGGTACATCCCTTGAAACTACCTGACGGACTATTTTTTGCATAATATTTTTCAACAAATTCTTGTCCGACATCACGTCCTCCCGGGATACCATCAAGGTTTGCTCCCCATTCAGGATCATCCAGTGCCCTCCGGATTCCATTACGGATACCGTTTTTGGACCAATCAACATAATTTGTGGTGAATTTGTTGGGATCGCAAACCGTTACGATTTGTAATGCAGGATTCTCTATCAGACGCACCATTTCTCTTATCCCCTGGGTGCCGCAACCGATATAGGCCAGGTTAATTTTATCGTTTGGAGCAATAAAGCCAGGTCCGCCAAGTACATGCCTTGGCACAACAGTAAATGCAGCAGCAGCTGCTGCCGTGGAGCCGATAAATTTACGGCGGTTCATGTTTTTGTTTGATTTCATATTTACCTCCTTGATTTTGAGTTAGTTATTGGTTAAAAAGATGATTTATTGTTTTAGGTTCTCAAAAGTTATTAAAAAACAATCTGTTTCATATTATTTCTCGCTGATTTTCGCAGAAAAAATTCTATCATGATCCATATTAATCCAAATCTGTGGTATTATATATGTAATTCAGGATAAAGTACTAATTTTTCAATTTATCTAAGATAATAAAAAAGAGCATTGTAATAAATTGCGTATAAAAGATCACAGAGAACCACAGAGATTTTCAGAGGATCACTGAATTTATTTTATTGATTCTTTCATAACTCTTTGATAATCTATGATCTTATCAATGAAACTTTTTTTATTGATAAATAAAAGTTGCCGTCAGTATCCCGGCATTTTCTGATACGATTCTTACCCAGTGAGCATTGAACCCATCCTGTAAAACGTGATAGGTGTAACTTATGTGTTTCTTCATCGTCATATCTTCTGATATTTCATACAGGCCAATACCGGATCCACTGATATGAGCTACATAACCAATCATCCACAACCGGTCTGCCCAGGGAAGAAGGGCACCTATGCCGCTTTCAGAGCGGTCTTCATGAGGAGCTACTATTGTAAGGTTTGGAAAGACTCCGTTGATTTCAATTGGAGTTGGAAATGAGATTTTCACTGTGTCAGGCTGATCCTGAGCTGGTAGTGATAGAATATGACCAAAAAAAAAGAGGCAGAATAAATATTTTTTCATAGGGATTTTGATTTGGGTTCCTTTCCTAATCCGGTATTTCGTACCGGGTTATTCATAGTTCGGCCCTTTCATGGCCTTTTCCTTCCCTGCATTCATCTTTTAACCCTCACTTTATCAGGCTCTTACCTTTACTCCCTGATACTTAATCCTTATTTCTTGGTTCTTACTCCTTACTCCTTACTCCTTACTCCTTACCATTCCTCCATCTCTCTTGTTCCAACTTCCAGCTCTTAGTAACTAATTCCCGGAAAACTTATCCACCATCTTCCAGTAATCTTTTAGCATTGCATCTGTCTTAATCGATGTATAGACCTTTATTTTTCTGCGTGTATTTTCGGGAGGTGTATATACCTCTCTGATTGTAGCCAGCTTCGGATTTAGAATAGCTTCGATGATGGCCACATCCCACATGATCCATTCCTCATGTTCCGGAAATTTTTTGTCCCAGCGTTCAAGCAGGTAATCCCAAATATCTCCTTTACCGCTCAGTTTATTAAATGTTTCCTGCTTATTGAATTTGAGATCCATGGAAGTTGTGGCTGTCATTATTGTTATATCAAGATTATTCGTGTTCAGGAGGATATCCATGGCATCCAGGTCATTTCGTGTATTGAATTCATTCTTGTCCCAGACCCTGTTTATGTGATTATATTTCAGACCCATAATATAGCAATCCAGTTTGGGAATAATGGATGAATCCATCAGGATGGCGGAGGCAAGATTGGTTGTAGCTCCGAGTGTGATCACTTTCAGTTTCTCTCCTGAAGGTAATCCATTGGCCATTGTGATGATATAATCTGCAGCTTCAGAAGGCTGTGGTTGTGGTTCTTCCGAAAAACGAATCATTTCAGTTGCCCCAACCGGATGTGGAATATGTGTTTTATTCAGGAGTGTCAGAATTTCTTCGTTGATTTTCTGGCTGATCATGACCGAACTATCCGGTGAATCTTTATGAAAGTTCCACTGGGAAGAAAGCAGGCCGGCTACTTCAACATCCGGATCTGTCAATGCCCGAACAATAGCGTAAAGGTCATCCATTTCATTTCCGTTGTCTGTATCGATGATGACCATTAGTTCACTTAAAGAACCTCTTAATTCCTGGAACAAAGAGATATTTCTCACGATCAAATAGGCCACGAATATAACCAGCAATGCTATTAATATCCGTTTGAAAAGGCGTTTAAACATAGGAAATGGTTCTTGGTTTTTGCCCACCTACACCGAACTAAACGTTCTTGCCCGAATGATATGGTCAGATGGATGGGCGTGATTTTCAGTTCTCAATTAGGTGATTGACAGATTAGGTTTTGGGAATTGGGTGTGATTTATACCACAGAGGAAACAGAGATGAAATAGAGAACACGGAGAAATTATTCTCTGTATACTCTGTGCATTCTCTGTGCTCTCTGTGGTTATAATGATTTTATATCATCCATGATTATTCTGAGGGCAGAAACGATCTGGCCAGTTCATCTGAATCGCCGTACTGATCTCTTAATTCCTCCAGTTTGGCTTTCAGGTCTGCTGTTATTTCATCATACCCTTCTTTTCCGTAAAGGTTATTCAATTCATGCGGGTCTTCCTGCAGGTCATACAATTCCCATTCGTCAATATCATAGTAGAAGTGAATCAGTTTATACCTGTCTGTCCGGATACCATAATGTCTTTTAACCATGTGAACGGCCGGGTATTCATAATAATGATAATATACGGCATCCCGCCAGGTATCCGGTGTTTCACCCTTCAGTAATGGGATAATGCTCTGTCCCTGCATGTTTTCTGGTATTGATGCTCCGGCGGCATAAAGAAAAGTTTCGGCGAAATCGAGATTCAGCACCATCTCCTCACAAACACTACCAGCTTGTGTTGTACCTGGCCAGCGGATGAGCAGAGGTGTTTTATGAGATTCCTCATACATGAACCGCTTATCGAACCAGCCATGTTCTCCAAGGTAAAATCCCTGATCTGAGGTATACACTACGATGGTATTATCGGCCAGTCCTGTTTCATCAAGGTAATCCAGCAGTCTGCCAACATTATCATCCACAGAGGCGATACACGACAGGTAATCATACATATAACGCTGGTATTTCCATTTTAACAATTCTTCATCTCCTTCCGGTGGATTGTTCCTGTATTCTTCAACTATGGGATCATAAGTTTCGTCCCATTGTTCGCGCTGTTCATCCGTCATCCTGAAATAACCCCATTTATATGCTCTTATTTCACGCGGATCATCTCTACTCATGGAGTCCATGTTTTCCGGCTTAATTTTTAAGTCAGATATCGGGTTCATATGATGTAAGATGGTCATTTCCTGCTCTTTGGCAGCAGTACCACGGTTTGAGTAATCATCGAAAAGAGTAAGGGGTTCGGGGAAGGTTATCCCATTATATGTTTTGAGATGGTCTGGGCCGGGCCACCATGCTCTGTGGGGAGCCTTATGGTGATACATCATCATGAAGGGTTTATCGGGATTTCTGCCATTTTTCAGCCAGTCTAGCGCCACATCGGTAATGATATCTGTGACATAACCCTCTGCTTGTTCTCTTCCCTCAGAAGTCAGAAAATCCGGATTATAGTAATTACCCTGGCCGGGAAGCACTTTCCAGAAATCAAATCCCATTGGAGTTGTTTTAAGATGCCATTTTCCAATCATGGCAGTTTGGTATCCCGCTTCCTGAAGCAATTTTGGGAAAGTAACCTGCGTTGAATCAAATTCCAGCCGGTTATCCAGCACGCCGTTCAGGTGACTGTATTTTCCGGTTAGTATGACTGCCCTGCTGGGTGCACAGATTGAATTGGTTACAAATGCATTCTGAAAGAGCATACCTTCCTGTGCTATCCGGTCAATGTTTGGTGTTTCATTCAGGACAGAGCCATAGGCACTGATGGCCTGAAATGCATGGTCATCACTCATGATGAAGATGATGTTGGGATGCTCGGGTTGTTTCTGGCAGGCAAAGAGCAGAAACATTGATGATAAAATGATTAAAATCGAAATTTGTCTCATGTTTACTTGGTATTAGTTTATAATGGTTATTGGTTTTGAATAATAGTGACTATCTGAAACTATTTGAATTTAATAAATGCCCGGTTTCAAATGTGTAACCATGAATTCATATGTATAATCTCCCGGGATTATAAAGTCATTGAACAAGGTTTCTATTATTTTTCCATCTAAATTTACTAAATTTATCAGGACTTGTAAAGGTTTTGATACTCTTAAAGGGATAAAGATCTTATCTGAAACAGGATTGGGATATATTTCGTCCGTAATAATTCCCGGTGATATTTTTGTTTCCTTGATATTCGTATACTCATCAACAGATGATGTCAGGTATGGTTCAGATAATACATAGTTACTTACTTCATTGCCCTTGCCATCTTTGTTCTTTAAAGGATGATATGGACCGGTAATATTTCCCCACCAATTGTTACTGGCATCAACTTCCAGGTAAGGAACTTCATTATAAACACCCCATTCTATATTATCATTAATATTATTATTTATAATCACAGGAAGTGATCTTGTTGTGAAAATTCCGGCTAAATTATTAAAATTGATGTTTGTATTACGGATTTCAATATCCGAAGAATCAATATATAACCCATTATGGCGGGAATTTGCAATAATACAGTTCTTAATTACCAGTTTGCTGTATTGAAGATTGATCATGCCGGAGTTGGAATTTATACCGCCATATTTAAATTGAGCAAAGTTAAAGAAGTTTTCTCCGTTTGTGTGATCAAACCATATTCCTCCCCAGGTGCCATGTGATGGTATTGAATCATATTTATTATTATTTGTATCTCCCCCGCTCGAATCATCATCAATTGATGTAAATATAATTGGTTTTTCCATTGTTCCTGATGCAACAATAACGCCATTAACATAAATGTCACTTCCTCCACTGTTAAATTTAATGATCGTTCCTGGTGATATAGTAAACCTGGCACCCTGATTAACACTAAGATCCTGGTTGATGATAACAATGGGCATATTTGTGTCTGCTTCAAACATTACGTCATCGGTAATTCTTCCGGAAATACCAAAACCATTGCGATCAGAACCTGTACAGGTATTTCCGGATAAAATTATATCTGTGTTTATATTGCAATAGCCTAAAAGGGCAAGCCAGTTTCTATTATCCTTAAAAGTATTATTGGTCAAAATGAGTGGAAGAGTGGCATCAGGTGAGGGGAAAAAAATACCTTCGGTTGCATTTTCTGTTATTCTGCAGTCATGTATTGAGGGAGAGACATATGCACAATTTATCCCCATGTCGGCAGATAGAGTAATAAGAGAATGACTTATTTCAACATTATTAGAGTGGACATTTAATGATGGGAAGTTATCAGACCCGCCATAACTGATCAGAGTATGTTCTAAAAAAATATTACTTGTTTTATTACTTCCCAGTTCAATACTACGCCAATCACCGGGATTGGGACAGGTTTCAGTACTGTCACCATTTGTATCACCGCCGTGTTCATCATCTGAATATGAGGTGAAAATAACAGGCTGATCAATTGTCCCGCAGACATCCATTGTCCCTTTAACTACAATTTTCCCATAATCAATCTGAAACTTAATAATGGTTCCTGGTTGTATAGTCAGTGTTACACCTTCTTCAATTGTTATTTGATTTATAATGACGTAAGGATGGTTGGATGTTGACCAAATAGTATTATTCTTTAATTCACCATCGATAAAAGTCTGGGCATTTATCTCCTGGCATAATACCATCAGACAGGAAATCAGAGTAATACGAAAATATTTATATAATTGAAGTTTCATTTATTATACAAACCGTTAATATTTAACAAATCAACGGTGGTTATTTTAAATCCATTGTGATATTGATCTTGCCAATATGGAACATATATGTATAATCATTACGAATTCATGGGAACCTGGTTCGAAAAGAGTCTAAAAATCATTATTTTCAGTTATTCCGTAAGACGGATTATTAACCGGAAACATTCATTTCTGCATCATCTCAAGATACAGCGCCTTCCATTCAAAATCACATGCTTCTCTGATTTCGGGTAAGCGTATACTAAGATATTGTTTTCCTTCCTGAAGTTCTAATTTTCCCATTTCAATTCTTTCCCAGATCCTTTCATATACTTCTCCCCGTTCCACACGGTCGGGAGATTCAATAAGGGGAGCCCGGTATTCTTTATTGATTTCATGAACGGTAGCAGAAAGATTACCGGATATTTGAATTTTTACCGGGACAAATTGGTCTGAGATTGCAAATCCACCATATACCCTGTATTTTCCGGGAGTACATACATCTATTTCCCAGTTACAGGAATCATTGGGTGAGGTGAATCCGGTGATCCAGTCATTGGCCCAACCTGCACCACCTTTGAAATGCAGGTTGCCTGATAATTTAGCTTCAGGAGCAGGCAGACAGGTAAGGGGAGCCTGTTTATAACCAACCGGTACAGGAGGAGGCTCAATACCCTTACTGGTAACATCAGATAACCATTGTTCATAAGCTTCGACAAGCTCATTGGTTAAGACTGGATAATCAGAGGAAATATCAGTTGTCTGGCCGGGATCTGATACCATATTATATAATAAGGTATCCTGGTGACGGTTAATCACCATTCTGTATTCCTGGGTTCTGACTGAACCCGGAAATTTTCTGAAAGTCCGATTGACCTGGTGAGTGAAGATCATTCTTTCAGGTGACAGGTCAGAAGAATCCTCATGGATAAAGGGTAACAGGCTGATCCCGTCAAGTTCAAGCGTGTCGGGCCATGGTATTTTACAAAGTTTATGCAGGGTGGGAAATAAGTCGATGTGGGCACAAATCTGAGGGATTGTTTTGCCAGCCGGTAATTTGCCACGATACCGGATAAACAGAGGTACCCTGACACCTCCCTCATCCACATTTCCCTTGATCCCTTTCATACCCCCGTTATACCGTATCCCATTCGGGCCGTTGTCAGTGAGGAAAAGAACAATTGTGTTGTCGATGATTTTCAGACTATCAAGAATGGAAAGCAACCGGCCAACATTGTCATCGATATTTTTACACATCCCATAAATCGTGGAAATCCTGTTGTCCATACCGAGAGACTTGTATTTTTCAAAATATTTATCCGGTACCTGGAATGGACCATGGGGAGCATTGTATGCCAGATAGCAAAAGAAAGGATTTGTATAATTGGATTTTATAAACCTGATAGCCTCGTTTGTGAGTACATCTGTGATATATCCCTCAGTTTCAACAATATCATTATTATGAGTCAGGTGAGTATTGAAATAATTATTCCAGTGCCCTGCCCTGAATCCAAAAAATTCATCAAATCCCTGTCCAAGCGGATCGTTTGGAAATTGTTCACCGTTATGCCATTTGCCAATGCAGGCGGTTTTATAACCGTTGTCATGAAAAGATTCTGCCAGTGTATATTCCTCGCTTCTCATCACCTCTTTTCTGTGCGTCACCCAACTTGTTCCGGTTCGCAGATGATACCGCCCTGTTAGTAGACTGGCTCTTGTCGGGGCACAAACAGGACAGACATAGAAGCGGTTGAAACAGACACTCTCGCCAGCAAGTTGATCGAGATTGGGAGTGGACAGGATATGGTTCCCATGAAGACTGAGGTCTCCCCAGCCCTGATCGTCTGTGATAATCAGCAGCACATTCGGATGAACTTGCTTATCCTGCTCATGTCCGCAAGCTGAAAAGCAGGTAATGCATAGGAAAATAATAGTAAACTTAATAACTGTCAGCTGCATTATATATTTTTTATTTTGAAAAATTTAAATACAATCCTAAAATGT
>CAZGOR010000056.1:0-2936 GCA_964527875.1 uncultured Bacteroides sp.
TTTAATGCGTCTTATATATAATTTTGGAATTATCATATACTACCAACCATGAAACATATTAAGAATTATTTTCTGAAATCATTTCTGGTTCTTTTAGTTATCACTCTTTCGATATTCTCAGCTGGGGGACAGGGGCTGAATATCCCTGCCAGACACTGGGGGATCAGTTTCGGGAATTCTGTAAAGTTTACTGGTCTCAGGATCAATGCGATTGAGAAAGATATAGAACGGATCAATGGCATAGATATATCGGTTTGGGGAGTGAAGGATGAAGAACGTCAGACGGGTGCCGTTAATGGTTTGAGTATCGGGTTGCCGTTGGTTGCCGGGACAGAATACCGGAACGGTATCTCGGTTGGGATTACCGGTGTATTTGCAAAGAAGGATATGAATGGCATCAACCTGGGATTGATTGGTGCAGGGAGTGGTCATAATGTGAATGGAATCAATATTGGCGGATTGGGTATTGGTGCCGGCAATGATTTGAACGGACTTAGTTTTGGAGCTTTGGGAGCCGGGGCCGGCGGTAATATTAAAGGCATTACACTCGGAGGTTTTGGTGCCGGTGCCGGCGGAGATGTCACGGGAATTACCATCGGCGGTCTTGGTGCCGGTGCCGGTGGGGATGTTAAAGGAATAACTGTTGGCGGACTGGGAGCAGGTGCGGGTGGAAACATTACAGGATTTATGTTGGGTGGTCTGGGTGCTGGTGCCGGCGGGGATGTCACGGGAATTACCATCGGCGGTATTGGTGCCGCTGCAGGAGGGAATCTGACAGGATTATCAGTCGCCGGATTGGGTGTTGGTTGCGGGAATACGATAAAGGGACTTTCCTTCGCAATAGGTGCTGTGGCTGCACCTGAAATAAAGGGTTTGCAGGTTGCTCTGGCAGTTAGCGGAAACAAGGTGACAGGCATCAACCTGGCTCCGGCATATTTCAGGGTTAAAGATGCAGATGCTGTTATGAAAGGGATATCAGTCAGCGCTTTCAATCATATAAAGGGATATCAGAAAGGTTTGGCTATCGGCATCATCAATCTTGCCGGGGAAGCTAAAGGTGTCCAGTTGGGTGTGCTGAACCATATTGCCGACAACCCAAAAGGCTTACGCTGGTTGCCTGTATTTAACGCGAGTTTTAAATAAAAACGCACTTTTCACCAAAAGTATTCCTTATCATCATAAAAACATTTACAGATATTACATACAGGCTGCTTTTAATGGTTGGTGTTATTGGATGCGTATTGATGTAGCTAATAAAGTAATTCTTTTTCACCGGTTTGTTCTGCTTTATAAATTTTATCTCCCTCCATCAAAATGCCACTTGATGAATTCCTGTAATGATCCACATCTATGCGGATTACTTTCCCTTCATAGTCTGTGGAAATATCATCCACAATAGTATGCCCGATAACGAATCTTTCAGCTTTATAGTAGCTTAAAATCTTGTCCAGGGATTCCCGGGATATTTTACCGGCGTTATTATTGTCCTCTATATAACCCCGGTACCATAAAATGCTATGGTTATCTAATAATACATCAGTAGCATGTGTTATTTCAGTCCGTGGATTATGAATACTTTTCCTGGCAATTCTATTCAATTTGGGAATTGAAAGGTTAAGCTGGAATAATGAATCACTGATACCTGCATGAACGAAAACAATATCCCCGATTTTTTCTATTACATTTTTACTTCTTAACCAGGCTCCTAACTCAGTTTGATCACTATATAAATCATACATATCTATTCCGGATTTGTATGACAGAATTTTGTATCTGATATTAACATATTTGTAATAACCCGCTATAATCATTATTTCATGATTACCTAAAATATAATGTACCTTGCCTCCACTTTTTTTTGCTTCCTGTTCAAGTTTGTATATTAACCAAAGGACCTGTGTAACATATTGACCTCTGTCTACAAAATCCCCAAGTAATACCAGATGTCCTTTACCAAATTCCCAGTTTAATTCATCATCAATGATCCCATTATTTTTTAATGAAGTAACAAAATCGTAATAATTACCTTCAATATCGGAAATTGCGAAAATTTTATCCGGTTTTTTATTATACCTCGACCTCCACTCTGTTTTGGTTCTTTTTAATTTAACTGTAAATGATTCGTTGAAGGGAGTTTTTACAATGATTTCTCTGGGTGCTTTTTTCAATGTATCCACTATCAATTCATTCTGTTTATTGATAGTAATCATTGTTGTTATATTTAAAATTGTATCATATAAAATATAAGGCCCATCCACGCCTCCTCTTAGTTCAGCGGTTGCTCCGTTAGCTGATAAAAGATCTATGGCGTCCTGCCTTCCTTCTTCAAAAGCTATAATAAGAGCGGTTACACCGTCAACTTCACGATAAATGTCTGCTCCTTTGGAAATTAAAAGTTCTAATATTTCTGAATTATATCTGGCACTATACATTAACGGTGTTTGTTTTTTGCTTTCTTTCTCAATATCAACATTTTTTTTCAACAGGTATTCTACGAAATCTACCCGTCCCTTTATTATTGAATAGTTCAGAATAGTATAGCCATTAACAAGAGGCTCATTGATATCATCAAGTAAATCAACTTCTTGTTTAAAAGTTTCCAGATTTCCTGATTCTATAGCCTGAATAATCGCCCATTGATTTTGTGAATACCCGCTGATAAATTCAACAATCAGGATTGTTACTATAATTAAAGTTTTTCTTATAATCATTGGTTTAATTATTCTCGGTATAAAAAAATTTATTTCTTTTTCAACCAGTTACAATTGATAGCAACTTATTTTTTAATTCCGCCAGCTAAAGCCGACGGTAATTGATTATGAAATATTTGCTTTCAATTCATATCCTGTAACTTGTACACTGTAACCTGTAACCTGTAACTTGTAACCTGTAACCTGTAACCTGTAACCTGTAACCTGTAACCTGTAACCTGTACC